>NZ_LMVE01000129.1:0-6562 GCF_001432185.1 Cylindrospermopsis sp. CR12
TGGGTCAATACCAAGGGAATGTAGATAGGCAACTAGTTTTTCTTTTTGTTGGCGTTCTCGAATAGCAATAGCTTCCGCCTGCTCCTTTGCTAAGCGTTCCCGAATAGCGATAGCTTCTGCTTGTTCCGCACGCTCATTTCCCGTCAATAACAAGCTCCCTTTTTCATCCCACCATCTTAACCACGGTGTGGGTGGGTTCTGGTTGTCATACAGTATTCCCAATTCTATGCCCATCTCTTGTATGGCATAGTGTCCTTGCCTGTTTGCCTTGATTTCTTTGTATCTTTTTCCCTGTAAATGATATACCTCCAGTGTACCTTTAAAACTATTGAATATAGCATAGTATGATACTTTTACCGCTTGTTCATACACCCAGAACTTCCCAGCTTTCTTTAGTTTATTAGTTTCTGGATCTATCTCATCTTCTTCTGGTGGCGGGGAACTGTCTTTTTCCTCCTTCCCATTTTTAGACGCAAATTCTATCACTATGAAGGGAGGTACTTTTTCCTTCCATAGCACATAGGACCTTCTCAATTGCCCATTTAGTCTGGATGGCACTCCAGGAACATAGAACCAATCTGGTGCTTCTACACCTTTTTCCGGAAGTTCTGTGAACCGCCAATATATACCACTATCTTGTCCTATGCAATAGTCTCCATTGGGATGGATTTCTTTTAGTAAGGGTTCAATTGATGTGGTTAATATTGAGCGTGTTCCTGTTGCTACTGGTTTAACTTGTTTTTCTATTTTTTCAGCATCTGTACTTGTGATGAGGATGTGTATGTTAGATATCAGGGGAATTGTTTTGATAAACAGAACAGAAAAATCAGATACTCATTGAGCGAAAAGTAATTGAAATAGTTCAGAGATTGTTTGACGGAAAACGTTTTTCGTCAATGTTATAATTTAGTCAAGACCCCTAAAAAGAGAACATGACTAAAACTATCGCTGTCTTTAACCAAGCGGGTGGGGTGATGAAAACCACCCTGACAATGAACCTGGGTTATGATCTGGCAAAAAAATATAAGGTCCTACTCATTGACCTAGACCCACAAGCATCTCTAACCACATTTATGGGGATTCAACCCCACGAGCTTAATGAAATCATCTCCAATCCACTTCTTAACCCAGGAGCTAAATTACCAATCCATAATTTACACGGTATGGATCTAGCCCCAGCAAATATAACTCTTAGTGCTGTAGAATTACAATTAGCTGGCGTAATGGCGAGAGAAACCAGATTAAAACAAGTTCTAGAACCTATCTCCCACAAATACGACTTTATTTTCATTGACTGCCCCCCTTCCCTCGGTATTCTCAGTATTCTCGGTTTATCTGCTGCTAGTTATGCCTTAATTCCAGTCCAAACTCATTACAAGGCATACAAAGGAACAGAACTATTACTGGATAGCATTAAACAGGTAAAACAACATATTAATAAAAATTTGAATATTGCTGGGTTTGTGCCAACCTTATACGTTAACGCGAACCAAGATAAGGTAATACTGGATGGTTTAGAGCGGCAGTTATCAATGTTGGGGAAGGTATATCCAAAAATCCCCCGCGCCACGGCTTTTGCAGATGCGGCAATGAATAGTCAACCATTAGCCGTGTATGACCCAAAACATCAGGCGCTGACGGTACTGAAAGAGATAGCGAAGGGTATGGAAAAACTCTAATGGTCAAAAAAACTCTCGAACTCCCAAGAATGCGTGGCATACAAGATTTATTAAGCATAAACATGGATGTGGAATCTCCAACCACTACCATTGGTATTGATAAAATCAGATTACCTGCCAAGCAAGCGCGTCGTTATTTTGATGTTGAAAAACTAAATCATTTAGCACAATCAATTCAAGAACACGGTATTTTACAACCTTTATTAGTGCGTCCTTTTTCTGGAGTTTCTGGCGAATACGAATTGGTTGCTGGTGAACGCCGACTCAGAGCAGCTCAAATAATAGGTTTAAAAGAAGTCCCGATTATCTCAAAAGATCTATCTGATATTCAAAGGTCGCAAATCACTTTATTAGAAAACTTACAGCGGGAAGATCTCAGCCCCCTGGAAGAAACTGAGGGAATTCTGGAATTGCTTGGCATTCAACTTGATGTAGCGCCTAGTGACATTATCTCAATTCTTAACCAAGCTGCTAATAACAAAAGACGTAACTTGGAATTGACGGAAAACGTTTTCCGTCAGATAGAAACCATAGAGAAGGTCTTTTCTACGATTGGAAAGTTTAGTGCTGAAAGTTTCAGGACTAGCCGTTTACCACTGTTGAATTTACCTGGTGATTTACTAGATGTATTACGTCAGGGAAAACTTGAATACACTAAAGCTAGGGTCATAGCCCAAGTTAAGGATGAAGGTAAACGTAACGAACTAATCAATAAAGCTATAAGTGACAATTTGTCACTTAATGAAATTAAGCAGTTACTCAAGATCTCGAAATCAGCAGAAACTACTATTGAAGAAACTTTGAGAACAAGATACACCGCTATCGCCAAAAGGTTAAAGAATACTAAGGTTTGGGAGGATGTCAAGAAAACTAAGAAACTAGAAAAACTCCTGAAGGACTTAGAAGAGTTATTAGACTAGATGCGATCGCTTTCTATAGTTTCGAGTGCGATCGCTCTTTTTACCTAAGCCTTTTTACTATTACTCTACTCCAAAGCGATCGCTTGTCAAAACATTTATATTTTTCCCGTTCTCCCTGAAAAGTAAGGTTTTGAATACGCCTGTCAAGCGCTGGACTAACATCAGCAACTCCATAAGCATTAGTGCTAAAGCGATCGCCAAGATACTCAGCTAAAACATCCTGTTCCGTACCAGGAAGGGCAAAGGTAAATTTGCCGGGAGCCAAAGTTAAAGCAGTATCAACCTTATCTCTCAATCGCTTCGCCAATTCATCCCGCTCAATAGTCAACTGCTGCATGTGAGCTAACAAGATAATCTTGTTAATACCCTGTGCTTTGAGTATATCTACAGAAGTCTGAATTTCCGCAGCTAATGCGTCATAGTCAATGGGGTTAGCTGGCTTAACTATAGTGCTGCCACTTGAAGAGATATTTGCCAAAGTTGGTGTGGTTGCACCCACAATGCCAATTCTTTGGTCGTCAGCAGTGCCAGTAATACCATCAATACCCGCAACATTGATGATGGTACTTTTAGCAATTTTGCCCTTAATAGAGCTGGCATGGGCGGTATTTTGGTTGGGGGCCAGGTCAGTTGCACTGAGGTTACCCGCTGTAATTTCAGGGCTAAAATCCAGGTTAGTACTCAAATAGGGGAAGTTGGTCCCTGGGTTACCGCTTCCTGTCCTGAGAATATCACGCACTTGTCTCACACCCAGGTCAAACTCATGGTTGCCCAATGCGGAAGCTTGAATGCCAATCCCATTCAGAATGCCAATATCACCACGTCCAATGACTGGAGTAGTGCTAGAGCCTAATCCACCTACATTATTCAACTTGGTATCGCTGGAAGCATTAAAAAATGCGCCTGGAATATAGTTATCACCAGAGGAGAGAATTAACGTGTTGGTTTTGTATTTAGGATCATCCTTGAGTTTATTGACAACAGCTGAAAAGCCAACAACATCAGTAACAGCAGGAATGCCACCCTCAAAGTCTGAACCATGGAGAACTTGTAAGGTAAAATTTGTTGTGCTAGTTAGAGATAATTCAGAATCAAATTCACTATTACTTTTACTGGTTTGAATATACTCAAACTCTACGTGTTGGGACGGAATTATATTATTTATAATAACCCGCAAAGCAAAAATACTAATGTAACCTTCAAGTGACATTAGCAGTCGGAGTAGTAACATTACTATTAGTTGGGTTAAAGAGAGCAACTTTAAATCCTTTACCTGCTTCAACATCAGTATCTCCTGACACATTTAACATAATAATTTTAGTCATTATCTATTAATGGAAAGACTTTACCTCAGATCTGTTGGTCTCTCAATCTACGTTACTGGAACTCACGGAAAAAGTGCGATCGCATGTCCCGATTTTTTCCATAGGTTCAGCAGTATTAACAGGAGATAGTAAACCTAATGGGCGATCGCCTGTCCCAATTTCTTCTCAAGAGAAATTAACCAAAGTCTTTTACTGGTTGGATAGATTCAGGAATGTTAACAGTAGATATGCGATCGCCCATCCTGCTCTCAAGATCAGGATGGTGACCACCATAACTCAAATTGTATTTCTGCATTTTCTTACCTCTCCTGTCTATTCCTCCATTAACAGAGCCTCAACATTTTAAACCTTATGATCCTTGACAGCTTTTTCCTGGATTAATTCTTCAATCTCTGCCAGTTTCTTGCGAAGGGCTTCCTGAAACTCCATTAATTGAGACACCTCAACTTTCTTCAACGCTTCCCCAGAAACTTTATACAAAGAGCGTGTTGCTGTTGCTACTGGTTTAACTTGTTTTTCTATTTTTTCAGCGTCTGTACTTTGTGAAGCGATCGCCTCAGTGACTAAATGCCGGGTTTTTTGTACAGATAATTTTTCTGCTAATACCTTTTGGGTGATGTTGATTCTAATTTCTTCTGCTTCTGATTCTGGTAGTCCCAAATTTTTTGCAGAAAGTTTTTGTAATGCCATTGCGTGAACACCTTTAAGACCAGAAGACCTAATAGCAGCTTTCAAGTCTTCAGCTAAAGAAAGCATGGGAAAAATATTAGCATCAATAGAAGCAGGATTAAGTTGTAAATCCAAAAGTATCGTCAACACTGCTACTTCTCGCTCATCTAAGTCCAAAGTAGCTAAACCTTGTTGTTGTTCCTCTGGGGTTACCGTGAGCAGTTCAACAACAGAGTTCATTCGTTTTTGTGCATTCAACCGTCGCACTACTGTTGAAAGAATCCGGGGAATATCCTGGGGTTCTAAACCGGTGTTAGTTGCCAATTCCCGGACAATAGCTTCGGCTTTATCAAGAGGATTGAGGTCTTCCCGGTGTAATGAAGTAATTAAAGCCTTGCGGTGTAGAGCATCAGGTTCAGGAATAATAACAGCTTGCAGGTTTTGCCAACCCAAGTGTTTAGCACTGCGCCAACGCCGTTCCCCATCAAATATAACTAAGTGTTCCCGTTGAATTAAAATAATTGGCTCTAGTTGTCCGTCTGATACCAGGGAACGAGACATAGATTCAATACTTTCTGATAAAAAAGTTTGTCTCGGTTGCTCTGGGTTAGCTTGAATTTTTTCTAAGGGAATATATTGGATACCTGATTGTGATTGAAGTTGTGCTCTGAGTGTTTGTAACTGTGTTTCTAACTCACTTGACCCTTGAGAGCGGAGTTCTTCGATTTCAGCTTTTAGGCGTTGAATTTCTGCCTCAGCTTCTGATAACTGTTGGGATTGCTTTGCGCCTGAAAAATAATTGGTGAGGTCAGGAGATTTACGGGTAGTCATAAGTTAGCACAGTTTTAATTTGTTTATTCAAACAGCGATCGCGCGGAGTGGAGTACCAATAGCGCAGCATAGCCTCAGTCCTCTTGGTTAAGCCGTGACTTTCTCTTTGGTCTTGCTACCAATCAAATCGGCTAATTTTGAGGCAATTTCTTTAAAGTCATCCTTTGCTGGATGACTGGGACGGTGAATAGGTAATGGTAATCCTTGTGCACAGGCGTTAACAAATTCAGCACTATCCCGAACTTCTGGAAAAGCATGGATATTCATCTGCTCTAACTGAGATGGCAATGCAGCTAACATTTGTCTATGGGCTGCACGTCGAGCATCATATTGGTTGGGAACAAAGCCGAGAATTTCTGGTGTGGGTTTTAAGCGTAAGTGCTTGCAATGGTAGTAATACCATTCCAGTAAATTAGCTGCTCCTTGAATTGATTTGGGTTCTAGCTGGACAGGAATAATTATGTGTGTACTGGCTGTCAGTGCCATTAAAGGTAAGGGACCCAGGGTGGCTGGACAATCAAAGATGATTAAATCATGTTTCAGAGGATAGTCAGTTAGGCGATCACCTAATAAGTAAGCTCCTCTTTTGTGTAAAACTAATTCATCTGCTGTTTGGGTCAGAACCATCCCACCCTGACAAATAACTATTTTATCGGTGTGTTCACTCCAGCAGGGTGTCAACGGCCAGTTACCATCAAAATCATCTTTGAGGACAGCAGCTAAAGTGTGTTCTGGTTCTGGTTGATTTAAACCACAAAACAGTGTTAGTGACCCTTGCGGATCAAGGTCAAACAGTGCTACCTTAAAACTATGTTTTGCTAGAGCATGAGCCAGATGGACCGAAAGGGTTGTCTTACCACTTCCTCCGGCATTACTTATTACAGCTAATCTAATTTGCATGACCATTTTTTTGATATTAGGGAGTATCATACATAGACTTCTCCACCTCATATATCAATATCTGATGTTCTGATGTGGGAGTATCATATATCGAATTTTTTAAATCATATATCAATATCTGAGGAATTAGACAATTTAGCTCCCCAACTTTCTCGAGGGAATTTTCTGAAAATGGTAATGAACGCGATCGCAAAGCACTCTCTACGGGAGAACGCATGTCTCAAGAGATATCAGGATG
>NZ_LMVE01000129.1:6733-8121 GCF_001432185.1 Cylindrospermopsis sp. CR12
TCTGCTATGGTTGACTGTCCTATACCCGCTACTTTAGCTAGGTTTTGTTGAGTCACTTTTTTACCCTCTTCTATCAGTTTTCTTACTCCCTTGCTAACCAGCGCTAAAACCCTATGGCTGGCATCCCCTGCTTCAGGGCAAATTTCTCCCACGTCTTGTGTAGTTATTTCCGCTCCATTAAAGTTCTCTTTGAGGGCTTTGCCCAAGTCAAACCTGGTATCTCCTGCTATGTATACTATTATCTCCTCTTTGGGTCTGCGACTAGCTCTCAGTCTACCTATGGTTTGACATATCTCCGCTACAGTTAACCTCCCTAGGTAATCATCAAATCCTTTTCCCCCACCCAACCCAATTTCCCAGGCGGCTCGGGCATCAGCAAGATTAGGGATGGGGACTCCTAATAACAAGCAGGCTTTTTTCTCCTGGTCTGTGTTGTTTGCTCTACTGTCTCGAAAGTGGACTCTGTCCCCTTCTCTAGCTACTGATTTATACTCAAAAACTACTCCATCGGGAAAAAGAGTGAGAAATTTTTCTCTTATTGCATCTACTCTCTTTTGTTTGCTGCTAGTTCTTTCCTTGCCCTGGGGTCTTAAATTCCCCATCCCTGTTAGGATTTTTATTTTCAGATTGGGGGTTTCCACTTCCGATGTTAAAACTATGGTCTTTTCCCTCTCCATTTTTAATGCTGTTACTATGTATTCTGGATCCGCTGTAGCATCTAATATGATATTAACTTTGGCAGCTTCCATTATTTTGGTGTGTTTCTCTTCCGGTACGGAAATGGTGAAGACCCCTTTCTTATAGTATAAAAATCCTTTTTCCGTAATAGCTCTTACAAAAGGTAATAACCACTGTTTACCCATATTATTTATGGTTTCAGCAGTTTCCTTCACTGACTCTTTTCTCAAGCTCAAGTTGGCTGACCTATTACCATGCACTCCATTAAAAAAGTTTTCTAAAAAGGAAAGGTCGGGGACAAGGTTGGTTGCCAAATCTAGATGCTCCCTGGTTACTTCCGGTAGGCGGGCAAGAATTTCTTCCCTTTCATATCCGTTGTAAGGGCTGCTCTTCTCTTTAAAGAATTCTCTAATTCCATTTAACAAAGGTAGAAATTTTACCAATACTTCTGTGTTATGTGCTAGAAAACCCAAGGTAGCATTTAAGTCTGTTTCAGTGAAAGTAATATCTTTTTTAAACTTGATGATATTTTCATCCCAAATAGCTCCAATGGGTAAAGGAGAATCGAAAATGGTGGGATCTATTGATTCAGGATGGATACGGACTCGGTCTTGTTCTAATGCAGTCTTGCGGTCTATGAGAAATCCTTGAAAAGATTTGCAGGTTCCTGATACGGGACATCCATCGCAAATAACAGATGAGTTATCTAC
>NZ_LMVE01000130.1:0-4402 GCF_001432185.1 Cylindrospermopsis sp. CR12
AATCTTCTCAAGGGAAAACCCTGAGCAAGGTAAAGGATGCTATTGCGCTGGGTAATCCCTATCCACCAAACCCCTGAACCTTCTCAAGGGAAATTTCTGAACCTGATGAAGGGCCCTATTGTCATGGGACTCTATCCATTAACCTTACTCAATCTTCTCAAGGGAAAATTCTAAATGGGGTCATGACTGATCGCACTGCCCAATCCCTGATTTACTGAATCTTCTCAAGGGAACATTTTGAACCTAGTAAAGGACGCTATTGCTTTGGGTAATCTCTATCCATTAAACTGCCCAATCTTCTCAAGGGAAAATTCTAAATGGGGTCATGACTGATCGTAGTGATTAACGTTCATCCATTCACCTCCCCTAATCTTCTCAAGGGAAATTTCTGAACCTAGTAAAGGGCGATATTGCGCTCGGTAATTCTTGTCCGTTAACCTACTCAATCTTCTCAAGGGAAAACTCTGAGCCTGGTAAAGGGCGATCGCAGTGAGAAAGGTTCATCCATTCAGCTCCCCAACCTTCTCAAGGGAAAGTTTTGAACACGGTAAAAGGTGATTGCTCCGAATAATCCCTATCCACCAAACCCCTGAACCTTCTCAAGGGAAATTTCTGAAAGTGGTAATGAACGCGATCGCAAAGCACTCACTGCAGGAGATCGCATTTGACTATAGACCCTGAGATTCAGAAGACCAGACACCAATTTTCTGCCACTTAGCGATTTCCTGAGCAGTTCTGAGAATAGATTGACTAGGGCACAAATCAGAATTGTATTTAGCCATTCCATCCATTAGCATCGATTTGTTTATTAGTTTCTCATCTTTACCTATAAAAACCTCAACACTGCTGTTATCTACAAACGAGAGCTTAACTGATTTCTTCTCTAGAATATTTTGGAGGTATTCCCTACTCGTCTTTTGAAAAGTAGGAGGAACTTCGACTCCACATAATCTAACTTTAAGTGTCTTGTTGCTTCTTCTTACTTCTATGGTATCAGCAGCTATAGAAACTACTTGCCATTTATAAAATAGAGGTGTTAGATTTAGTATAATTGCAGACGTTACCACAAAAGACAACAGAAAATAGTATGTATTTGCTATCTTCATAGTGTATATAAGCTATAGCATCTAGTTTATTTAGGGCTTTTAATTTCATTTTATTCGATTATCCGTTTATTGTTACTAAGGTTTATACCTAAAATACACACGATAGACTGACATACGTACTTTAAAATAAACACTGATGGAACAGTTAAATTTATTCTCAACTCCAGAATTATCCCTGACTCCAGCCAAAAAACAGTTATTGATGGATGTTGACCAATTACAAAACTGGAAGTCCAGAATATTTAAATATCAAAGCGAGATTAGAAATACACATAATAAAGCTATACAAGGTAGTTTATTCAATTTAAACCCTGCTCACTGTGATCCTGATTCCATTGACCCTTTTTCCTTGAATCCAGAATCAATGTCTTTTTACCGGTTACCGTCTCAGAATTACTCCCAACCAGTTTTATATTTTGTCATTGACTCTCTTTCTGATATTATACTATACATTGGCGAAACTAAACAAAATAACAAACGGTGGAAGAACGTTCATAAGTGTAAAGACTATATATCTAGTTATCAAGACTTACACTATCGTTATAAACTTTCTACAGCTGTAAATATCGCTTTCTGGTGGGATGCTCCTTCCTCTAAACAACAACGCCAAAAACTTGAGCAGATTCTAATTCAAAAGTGGCGATCGCCTTTTAATAAGGAGAATTGGGATATTTGGTCTCAACCATTTACCTAAAAGAACTATCCAAACCTACGAATAGGAACAGATATGATAACTAGTAATCTTCTCAAGGGAAATTTCTGAACCTAATAATGGGAGATCACATAGCATGGTTTACATAAAGAGCAATCTATTTAATCACTATTTTACTGACTCATACACGTAAGTTGACTGGACAGAAGTAAAACTAATGTCTTGTGCATCAGACGAAATCTTTTACACATTATACTAATATATAATCGTCTTGTCTTGTCTATGCGTTAATTATAATAAAAATCAGGTGCGGAATTGTGTTCTAAAGTCTAAATGGATAAATTGCTTCGTTCATTGATCTGAGCGGCTATGTAGTCCCTAACGAGTTCGGATACCCTCTGGCGGGAGATACCCAGTTCCCTGGCGATCGCTGCCTTAGCCATGCCAGAGTTATATAACTCTCGCACCTTCTCCCTAGTAGTGTGGTCGAATTTATTTTGGGTTAATCCCATTCTGTCGCGGTAGTCCCCAATTGTGCTAGAGTGTTTACCAACTAACTTACCTATCTGGCAATTATTTAAACCAGCCTCTAATAACTGCCGGATGTAATTCTGTAGGCTTTCTTTGTCTTTTTTGTAGGGTGATTTTAATGTTTTAGCTTTAGTCTCTTCTGGCATAGTATCTTACTTTTATACAAATACTGCTATTATAGCCTCCAGCGCAGCTACTGTCAAGGGGTTAGGACATAAAAAGCCCAGAAAAAGGTCGTTTGGAGATGTTAAAGACCTGTGGTAAAGCAGATAAAATACTAACAAAAAAACAGCCACCCATTGAGCAGCTGTAGTATCAACACTTTCTAAAGAAAGTTATTAAATTCTAACTTATAAATTCCAAACTCACAAGAGCAAAGTCTTTCTTATAGTGCATAAGCAGAAAAGATTAAACTAAATTTTGGTTTAGAAAGTATATCTGTTGCGGAAAGAACGCCCTCCATACTACCCCAAAAAGGAGAAATGGGAGGTGTGTAAGCACCTCCAGTATGAACTAGAACTCATCCCAAGGTATTTCTGGGTAGTTAATGTCTTCTAATGCGATTAAATTTGATGCTATAGCGTAATCAAACTGCTCTATAGGCAAGCAATAAATTTCTAATGTGATATGCTCGCGGAGCATAGTAGCAAGACCGGAAAGAATAATTAAGTTAAACATTGCAGTCAGTTCCTTTTTGAAAGTGTTGATACTATCAATATAGGAAACTTAATAATAATTGTCAAGGGTTTTGGGTAAATATTTTTTCAAAACAAAACCCGCTTTGTGGGCGGGTTACATTAATTTTAGCTAGGTAATGTGGACATCGCCACTCTATATATTCTTTCCCACCTGGTAGATGTCACCTCGCCACAAACCCAGGCGTTTTTGTAGTAGAGGATGGGGAGAGATTCCCGACCATTTTCAATCAAAAACCACATTTTGTTGCTAAAAACCAAGCTAATCATTGCCTTTTTCCTGAAAGTGTTGATATTTTAATAGTAGCAATACTAATAATAATTGTCAAGGACTTTGGGAAAATTATGAGTAATGAAAAACCTACTTGGTCGGCGTTTAACCGTCTGGGCAGAGGACTAAAATTCTGTTTCTACTTCCTCCAAAAGTGCTAACACTTTTTTGTTTAGCTTTATCTCTCTGTTATTGACGAAGGGCGTGAGGTCTTGGAGGAGATCTATTAACCGCTCTATATTCTTTACTCTAAAAAATCTATATCTAGGTGTGAGATATACTGCGTACCATTGGTTGTCGTGTTGCAGCATCATTTTGAAGTTTTTTACACCATGCTCCTCGAGTTTTTGTAGGAACGCACCTACAGCTTCGTCTTGAAACCCACATTCCGCACCCTAAGCTGTGACAGATCAAAGAGGATCCTAATGTAGTACATAATAACTAAAATTAATTCAGGGATTAAAGGGCTTAATGAGAATAAATAGCATTAATAGAGACATGGTGTGAGAAAGTAAAGTTTGGTAACAAAAAAGAGAATTGATAACCAAATAAGAAATAATTGATTGCAACAGAAATAGTAGAGGAAACTGTTGTGAAATTAAAAAGTGAAGAAATAGAAATTCAGAATATAGACCATCTAGGGATAGTAGCAGGAATAATAGATTCAATCGGAATAGTGGAAATAATAAATGAATTGATAGGAGTCGAAAAAGACGAAAAAGTAAATGCAGGTCAAGTAGTAAAAGCTATGATAATAAACGGGTTAGGATTTGTCTCGAAACCGTTATATATGTTTCCCGAATATTTTGAAACGATAGCCTGTGAACATCTGATAGGAGCAGGAGTCAAACCAGAATATCTCAACGATGATAAACTGGGGAGAGTCATGGATAAGATGTTTGAAAAAGGATTGAGTACAATCTTTTTTATCATCGCAGTAAAAGCTGCCCAAAAATTTGGAGTATCACTATCAACATCACATCTAGACTCATCATCAATGCACGTACATGGGAAGTATAACACTAGCTTACAAGAAGTAATATTTGAGAGTCAAAAAATAGGAGATAACCAAGAATTAGAGGAAATGACAGCGAAATTACCAAAAGAAATAACTATTACTCATGGTTATTCTCGTGACCATCGTCCG
>NZ_LMVE01000131.1:0-42271 GCF_001432185.1 Cylindrospermopsis sp. CR12
TTTATTTTGCACGACTACTTAGCACTGATGGAACAGGTTTAATCCCTACCTCCCTACTTGTGTCAGAACCACTAAGTAGAGACGGATAAGTCGTTTTTAAAAAAATAGTAATTTTCGTCCCTACCAAAAATTCCCTTGAGGAAATAGAATTGAGGTGGAATTTACACACTAGGCCATTGTTTAAAGGTAAATCTTTGCCCATTATGTTCTTTATTCTGCCAATTTTTATCTGGTGGGGATACAGAGAAGTGCAGAACCAATTTTCAATTCCACAAGCTGTTTTGGTTTTGGGTGGTTCTAGTAAGCGTTTAGAGCGAGAGAGATTTGCTGCCAATTTTGCTAAAAAACACCCCAACATACCAATATGGATTACTGGTGGTAGTCCGCCTGATCATACAAAAAAGGTGTTTGCAAAAGCTGGAGTTAATTTAAGTCGTTTACATCTAGATTATGAAGCAGTAGACACAGTGACTAACTTTACCACTATACTAGATGATTTACAAGACAAAAAGATTAAAAGTGTTTATTTAATTACGTCCGATTTTCACATGCGTCGTGCTCGTGTAGTTGGCGAAATTATTTTGGGCACTAGAGATATTAGTCTTAAACCAATATCTGTTCCTTCCAGAACTGATCCAGAACCAATAGAAAAGGTTGTTCGTGATGGATTTCGCGCTATTGTATGGGTTGGTACTGGTTATACAGGAGCAGAAGGTGTCAACGTTAAATAGGTATTGTATAGACTCAGTCACAAGCTAGTTAATCTAGTTTGTTATTTTGTTTTTATTTGTCACCAAGTTTTGTTTTCTTAAACAACTCAAAATTCTTCCTGTATCTGAAAATGTACTCAATCAGTAAATCAGTCAATTCAACTATCTGTTGAGCATCATTCTGATTAAAGTTTATGTCCACCTCGTGGGATAGATCCTGTAGTCTTAAATTACTGGCCCAGCTATAAAGATGGTGATTAATAATTTCTTGCTGTCTCATTATTTCCAGCTTTTCTTTTAGAGAATTACCCTCAATTTTATGCTCCTCACATATAGACTCTATAGTTTTTATACACATAGCTATACATGCTGAAAATGCCTTGGCATTTAGACACAAGAAAGCTTCCTGAAATGATTTTCTTATGTATGTGGGTACTCTATATGTGCTACTAGTATTTGATATTGGATATAAAGTTTTTACTTGAGCATACTCAAAGTCATTATAAGACTCTGATCCATTACAATATTCTGTACAAGTTAGGAAAGGTTGAAAGCATTGAGGACATTTAAGAAATGTAAACTCATTATAGGTTGTAACTGTTCCACCCCAAGAATTAAAGATGGGGTGCTCATCCTGAACTTCCATCTTATAACTGTTTACCTTTTCAGCATTTACATAAGATCCACAAGTTAAACAATTTAATTTGGATGACAATTGGGATAACATATAACCTCAAAATGATTTACAGCACACGAACAATTTAACTTTTATTCATCCCATTATTTCCATTCCGGATCAAGTGTGGTATTTAGCATTTTCTAGTATCTTGTACCACTAAAAATAGTAGAATGGTACGGATATGGAGATCTCCAGATAGTTGATTAAGGAGTATTTAAAAATGACAGGAAATGAATTGCGTCAGATGTTAGTGAATAAGTGGGGATACTCTTATGATGTTCAGTTTCGTCGCACCCAGGGCAAAATCTTTCTCCAAATTATGTGGAAGTATGTGGAACAAACTTCTTTTCCTTTGAGCGAGTCCGAATATCAAGAACATTTGAACACTATTGCTAACTACCTTAATGCTTTAGGAGGAACAAGTCAAGTAGAAAACTTTATCGTTCAAACTAAGGAGAGACCTCGACTAGGTAAGGCTATTAGTATTCCCATTGAACTAGGCGATCGCGCATCCGAATGGATAATATAGTGATGAGCTATAGCTATTTAATAATCATAATCACCTAAATTCAATGATAATAATAAGAATTTCCAATCAAGTTTAGGATTTTTTCAGAATTTCTTGCTGGTCACATAATAGCTGAAAGCTAGATGTTGATTAATGTCTGGCGATTTTAGACTTAGAAATCACCAAATTGGTTTTAGCTTGACTAATGGCTCACATTAAGGGAAACTAAACCAAGACGAGTGTAAACACTAGTTCAATTAATAATTTTTGTAAAGATTTTGCAATATATCTTTTCCTGATATGGAACATTAGTTAACAAATGGCTAGGTTATTTCTAAAGTTCCTGACGGAAAACTAACCCTGCTCCAGTAGGAAAAGTTCAAGGATACACTTCGAGGTTGGCTAGAAAAAATGGAAACATTAGAATTCATCATTCATCCAGATGGGAGAGTACAGGAGAAAGTCACTGGTGTCATTGGCGTTTCTTGTGCGGAAGTCACAGCAGCTATAGAAGCACAACTGGGACGAGTGCTAAGTCGGGAGTCAACCTCAGAATATTTCAACCCTAATCACCTCCAGGAATCTGGAACGGTGAATACCCAAGCCACCTTTAGTGAGTGGTAGCTTTATCAACTATATTTTCATTGATTAAAAAACGATATGTCACACTTTAGCCAAATTAAAACTCAAATCCGTAATCTAGAATCCTTACAGGACGCCCTTTCCGATTTAGGAATAGATTGGAAATCCGGTTCTAGGGAGGTGCGCGGTTATCGTGGCCAAACCCATACCGCCGAAGTCACTATTGAACAAGACAATGGTTATGACATCGGTTTTAAGTGGAATGGTCAAGAATATGAACTCGTAGCAGACTTTCAATACTGGCAACAGAATTTATCAGTGGATGGGTTTTTACGCCAGATTACCCAGCGTTATGCTTACCAAACAGTGATGAAAGAAACTGCTAAAGTGGGTTTTCAAATTAGCCAAGAGCAGAAGAATGCTGATGGTTCTATTAGTTTAGTATTACAGCGTTGGAGTGCGTAATGTCTGAAGTGCAGCCGTTCTCAGAAGATTTAAGTAATAATCTTTCCGGTTTAGAGCCAGAATTAGGTGGTCTTTTGCGGGATCAACCAGAAATATCTGGATTTGAACCGGAACTGGGCGGTCTGCTGCGACAAAAGGGGGTTTATGTAGATGAAATCACCTGTATAGGATGTAAGCACTGCGCCCATGTTGCTAGAAACACTTTTTATATTGAACCGGATTATGGACGTTCTCGGGTGGTGCGTCAGGATGGGGATATAGAAGAAGTCATACAAGAGGCCATAGATACTTGTCCGGTGGACTGTATTCACTGGGTTGATTATACAGAACTGAAAAATTTAGAAGCGGAGCGTAAATACCAGGTGATTCCGGTTGCGGGTTATCCGGTAGATCATGCGATCGCTATTACGGAAAAACGACGCAAAAAGCAAAGACTAAACAAGTAAAAGTGTAACTAACTCCTTCTACTCAATATGTCTACTATTACGGAAGATCGTCAATACTGGTTAGCATGGTCACAAATTGCCGGGGTTGGACCCATACTACTACAAAGATTACAAGAACACTTTGGTAATTTAGAGAATGCTTGGAAATCGAGTCCTGGGGAGCTAGGAAAAATAGAGGGTGTTGGTTTTCACATTTTGCAAAAAATAGTTCAGTATAGAGGTAAAATTAATCCAGAGAAACTGCTTATTGAACATGAAAAAATCAACCCCCATTTTTGGACACCAGCAGATGTGGAATATCCAAAATTGTTAAGAGAAATTTCCACGCCTCCTCCCATATTGTATTATAGGGGAGAGTTGGATTTGGAGGAAAATAGGGGTGAAAAACCGCTGGTAGGAATTGTTGGTACTCGAAAGCCTACAAAATATGGCAGAAAATGGACTCGTCACATTAGCACTGTTTTAGCTCAAAATGGTTTCACCATTGTTTCAGGTATGGCCGATGGAATAGACGCTGAAAGTCATAGTGCAGCTATTCAAGCTGGGGGTAGAACCATAGCAGTGGTAGGAACAGGTGTAGATGTGATTTATCCATATAGTAATAAGGACTTATATAAAGAAATTCTGAAATCTGGGATAGTCATCAGTGAACATCCGACTAAGACTTCACCCCACCGCACTCATTTTCCCCGTCGCAATCGGATCATTGCGGGTTTGTCCCGTGTGGTTTTAGTCATGGAAGCGGGAAATAAGTCTGGTGCTCTCATAACTGCTACCTATGCTAACGAATTTTCTCGAGATATTTATGCTTTACCAGGAAGAGTGGATGATGAACTTTCTCAGGGTTGTTTAAAGCTAATTAGTCAGGGTGCAGGATTAATTAGTCAGGAATTAAACGAACTATTGACAATGTTAGGTGCTATTCCTAAGATACATATTGATACCCCTGCTGTTAAATCCGATCCCTTTCTTGGTAATTTGGAGCCAGAATTACAACAGGTAATGAGTATTCTTACAGTGGATGCGTTACCGTTTGATCTAATTGTGGAAAAGGCTAAGATGGGATCTGGTTTGGTTTCTGGTTATTTATTGCAATTGGAATTGATGGGTTTAGTTTCCCAACTTCCTGGAATGCGATATCAGAAGTCCTATTAATTGCCAACTCCTAATTCTCCGCATACTCCATACCATTAGCATCAGCATAACGGTGTAAAAAGCGCATAATTCTATCAAAACCTTCGCCAGGATCAACTACAAATTTACAATCAACTCTTTTTAATTCATCCCCTTCATCCCCACCGAAAATAAATTTAGTTCCCGAAGGAGTAACCCGAATTTCTCCTTCTTCGTCAATTAATAATAGGGAGTTCAATGACTGTTTAGTAAAACTGTTAAATCCTGATATGGCTTTCAATTGCTCAAATTGTAGAACAACAATCAATTTACCAGTCCTGACTTCTCGACGTAAACTTACATTACTCATTTCTTCAAATAAACCCGCAAAAAATTGAATTGATGGAGATGTCATAATTCCCTGTTAGTTCCGATGAGATTGTGGTGGATAATATGGGGGATTATTCAGAGGAGACTGATAATTTCCCAGGGGTAGATTGTTGATTGTAGCATTAGGAATATTTGAATTGCCACCTTGAGGTTGGAGAAATGGTTGAGTAAATGGTTGAAGTTGGGGAACTGGGGTGGAAGAATTATTTAACGGTTGATTGTTTGATGGTTGATTATTGGTAGAACCATCAGGGGGAAAATTACTCTGACTTAAGTAAGAATAAGTTGCTTGAGATATAGAATTGATTAACTTTGCTGCAGCGGGTTCATTATGAGGACGTTTCACCATAATACTGGCAATATAACGTTTACCCGTAGGAACATCAATCAAACCAGCATCTGCTAGCATCGTCCCAATATCACCGGTTTTATGATATGCTGTCGCTCCTTCCCCTAAACCAGCAGGTAATAAATCATCCCTTTGGGTACGTCGCATAATATCTAACATCAAATCACGCGATCGCATGGATATTAATTCACCCTGATTAACTTTGGCAATTAAGCTTGCCAACTCTTTAGGGGAGGTAGTATTAGTACCTTCTAAATCTGGTAATGGACTTTGAATGGCGGTATTTACTAGTCCCCAACTACGAAAACGAGCGTTTAATAACTCTTTTCCTCCCATTTTACTAATCAACATATTTGTAGCAGTGTTGTCACTGATAGTCATCATTTTGGTAGCCAATTCAATGGATTTCAGCTTAGTACCTACAGGCATAGTTCTTAAATTACCAGAACCTCCTGCGACCATTTCTTGCTCCATAGTTAAGATTTCATCAAGACGAATTTTACCCCTATCAACATCCTCTAAAAAAGCCACTAGAACTGGTATCTTAATGGTACTAGCTGCGGAGAAATTCTTGTTCCCACTAACATCCACATATCCACCAGAATCTATATCCACTATAAACACACCGGGGATGAGATTAGGGTTAGCTGCTGATAGGTTTTCGATAGTGGTTTTCAGCGGGGTAATTTCCTGAGATATGACCAGTCCAGAACTATTAATAGGAGACTGGGGAGAAGAACTTACAGGTGGATTAATGGAGTTAGTGGTAATTCGATTGGCCGGGTCTAACACTGATAATAGGGTGCCCACAATTGCACCCAAACCCACCCCCACAATTAACAGTCGCAAGGCATACAAAATAATATTAGCTGCTGGTTTTAACCTTGCTTTTCGGGATGGATAGGCGTATTTTTTGGGATGTCCGGGTACACGTAATGTTTTGACCCTGGGGTTACCCCCGGTCATTTTGCCAGATGGTTTAGCAGTAGGTTTCACATTACCGGATACTACCAAGCGTTGTGATTGTCTTATTCTATCAGTTTCATTGCGTTCATGATTATCAGAGGCAATTGTGGGTAACACCTTCACGTTTTGTTGATAATTTAGACCCGTAGATTGCATCTTAGCCGGTTTTGATTGTGTCCTTTGGGCAGTTTTTGCAGTTGTCTTTTGTGTGTGGTCTTGAGATCTTTGTTTGTGATGACGACGACGAATCTTGGGAGATTGGTCCCCGGACCCAGTTATCATTTTGTCGCTAGGTTTTGACACTGCTACTCCTTAAAATTGCCCACTGTGTTTACTAAATACAAACCAGACTTAATTATAGTCCCCTTATTTTGGATCCTCATTTCTGAACATGTAACATTTTATCAAAAATTTTTAATTGCCCATTGTACCTGTTTTAAAATACCTCTGAGCATAGCTACTTCCGTGGTTGTTAGCTCACTGCGATTGTACAAATGGCGGAACTTTTCCATCCGACTAGATGCTGTGTGGGGATAGAGATAACCGATGGAGAGCAGTAAAGATTCTAACTCTTGGTAGTAAGATTCAAGCACATCCAAGGTAGCAATATCTCTGGTGGGCATTTTCCCCGGTTCCATTGTCATTATAGATTGTGATAATTCATAACAACAGATAGATACTGCTGTAGCCAAATTTAAAGAGGTATATTCCGGACTGGTGGGGATAGATACTAGTTTTTGGGCATAATTAATTTCCTGATTAGTTAAACCTCGGTCTTCCCTACCAAAAATCAAACCTGCTGGTTTTTCCGACTCTGCTAATAACCAGGGTAAAGCATGACGAGGACTTTCTATAGGTAACTCCCCATTATAATCCCTACCTATAGTAGCAATAGCGCGATCGCATCCAGCTAGTGCTGTGGTTAGATTATCTACTATTCGGGCGGTTTCTAATATTTCTGGAGCATGAACTGCCATTCTTAGGGATTCTAAGGAAGTAGGGTCACACTGAGGATTGACTAAAATTAAATCACATAACCCGAAGTTTTTCATTACCCTAGCTATAGAACCTAAATTTAAACATCCCGCAGGTTCAACTAAAATGACCTTGATTTTCTCTAGAGCTGACTTTTCTGTTTCCATGTATCAACATTCTTGGGAATTTTGTAGTTTTATATACAGTTTGTTACAATTAACATGTTATGATCGCAACTAAATGTACGACAGGTTCATCAACCAATTCATCCTGCACCTAGTATTTTAAACTGGATTGTTAGGTGAGAAAAATCAATAAATAGCCTCTAGGGTTCCGGTTTGTTTAATTACCAAACAAAATGCAGGTCCGAGAGAGGCAAGTTACTTTCTAGCATTAGACAGTAACTACACGGAGGGAAAAAAGCCCGGGAGAAGTGAATGGCAGTCATGGCACTGTATTTGCTCTCCTGGGCTTTGTGGTTTTTAAGCCATATCCAATCCCAATGCAAATTCTAGGTCTAGAAATTAAAATCCAAAATTCTCAATCTAATGATATTATGAACGAATTCCAACCGCCCATACCCGAAAGTGAAGCGCAACAAGCCTTAGAACTAGAAAGACAACTACCACTAACTGGTTGGCAGCAAGAAGTTTCTCGCAGTTTAGAGTTAGGACTAGAAGCAGCAGCAAGCATTAATGACCGGACTATTTCCACATTTGCTCGTGGTGAACTACCTCATTATGCTGGAATTAATACTTTTTTGAAGGCCCCCTATTTAGAAGATATCTGGAAAGTAGGAGAATATGACGTAGCCATTGTGGGGGTTCCCCATGACTCTGGAACCACTTACCGTCCTGGAACTAGATTTGGACCTCAGGGAATCCGCCGGATTTCCGCTTTATATACCCCCTATAACTTTGAATTAGGGATAGATCTAAGGGAGCAAATTACTCTATGTGATGTAGGGGATATTTTTACCATCCCTGCTAATAATGAGAAGTCATTCGACCAGATATCTAAAGGAATTGCCCACATTTTTAGTTCCGGTGCATTTCCCATTATTATGGGCGGTGATCACTCTATTGGCTACCCAACTGTTAGAGGTATTTGCCGACATTTGGGAGATAAAAAAATGGGTATTATTCATTTTGATCGCCATGTGGATACACAAGAGACAGACTTAGACGAAAGGATGCACACTTGTCCATGGTTCCATGCCACCAATATGAAAAATGCCCCTGCCCAAAATCTAGTTCAATTGGGAATTGGTGGATGGCAAGTACCACGTCAGGGGGTAAAAATTTGTCGCCAAAGGTCTACTAATATTCTCACAATCACTGACATTGTTGAAAAGGGACTGGATTATGCGGTGGAATTTGCCCTAGAAAGAGCTTTAGATGGTACAGATTGTGTTTATATCAGTTTTGATATTGACTGTATTGATGCTGGATTTGTTCCGGGAACTGGTTGGCCAGAACCAGGTGGTTTTATGCCTCGGGAAGCACTTTATATTCTAGGTAAAATTGTTCAGCGCGCCCCAATTTGTGGACTAGAAGTAGTAGAAGTGTCGCCTCCTTACGATATTAGTGACATTACTTCACTTATGGCCACTCGTGTTATTTGTGACACCATGGGACATTTAATTAAATCTGGTCAATTACCAAGAAAAGATAAACCCGCTTACATTGAAATGGAAGCACGACAAGAATCGATAGTGGATTGGAGTTAAACCTTGCATGAAACTGACATGACCAAGGCATTGATTATCACGATTAAACAATGGTGGGAATCCCAGCCTGGTTGTCCGCGTATTTCCGCAATTCACCTGATGATTGGTAAGTTCACCTGTGTAGAACCTGGGAGTTTGCAATTTGCCTTTCAAGTACAAACACGTAACACATTTTTGGATGGAGTAGAATTAGTAATCAAGGAAATTCCCTTAATTGCCTTTTGTCATCCCTGTCAATTAGAGTACCTTCCGGAAATTGGTCAGCAATATAGCTGTCCACGCTGTTATCATCCCATGGAGGATATTCGCTCGGGTAGGGAACTGAAAATAGAGCGGATTGAATATAGTTTGGAAGAGTAGAGAGGATTATGCACCAAACCCATAGTGCTGCATTGGAAATTAATTTACTTCATGCTAACCAAGAAGGAGCAGATCACAATCGTTCCCACTTCAACAGTTGGGGTATCACTTGTGTAAATATTATGAGCAGTCCGGGAGCAGGTAAAACCACTCTATTGGAAAGAACCTTATCTGTTTTAACAAGTGAGTTGAAAATTGCAGTGATTGAAGGAGATATGAACACGGAGCTGGATGCCAACCGCTTACGTCAATATGGAGTTCCGGTAATTGCAATTAATACAGGTCGTTCTTGTCACTTAGATTCCCAAATGGTAGCTGGTGGAATTCATCAACTAGAAAACAAACATAATCCAACTGAACTGGATTTAGTCTTGGTGGAAAATGTTGGCAATTTAGTATGTCCAGCTGAATTTGAAGTTGGTGAACACTTTAAAGTTGCTTTATTAAGCATCACAGAGGGAGAAGACAAACCTCTTAAGTATCCAATTATGTTTCAAGCAGCAGACTGTTTGTTAATTACCAAAATAGATTTAGCACCCTATTTAGACACTGATATTAATCAGATTGTGACCAATGTCCAACAGATGAATCCGGGAGTCAAAATTATTCCTTTTTCAGCTAAAACAGATGAGGGACTGGATACTTGGTGTGATTGGGTGAAAACCCAGGTTAAGTCAAATTACCACCTAGATATAAAAGGTACTAAATAAATGCGAAAATCACTTTCCCTATGCACACTATTTCTATTTAGCTTATTGCTAGCAATTAGTTGTACACCTTATGGTGGAGATAGTAGAGAAATTCAGGTAGGTTTTAGTGTATGGCCTGGATGGCTACCATGGCAAATAGCTGCAAACGAAAACCTATTTACTGCCAATAATATACAGGTAAATCTCAAGTGGTTTGATGGTTATTTAGACTCAATTAATGCCTTAAATTCTGGGAAATTGGATGCCAATAGCCAAACCCTCAATGATACTATTAGCTCCCTAGCAGCAGGATCAGATCAAGTTATTGTTTTAGTAAACGATAATTCCACTGGCAATGATAAGATTATCGTCCGAGAAGGTATTAACACCATTGCGGATTTGAAGGGAAAAAAAGTAGCGGTGGAAGAGGGAACTGTTGACCATTTCTTATTACTTCTGGGCATGAAAAAGGCTGGATTGACCTCAAATGACATTATTTTGCAACCCTTGGAAACCGGTGCAGCATCCGCAGCATTTGTTGCTGGTCAGGTTGATGCTGTCGGTGTGTTTGCACCCTTTACTACGAAAGCTTTAGAACGTCCTGGTAGTAAAGAATTGTTCAGTTCGCGAGATTTTCCTGGAGCGATTCCCGATCATCTGGTAGTGACCCGCCAATTAATTAAAGAACGTCCTCAAGATGTGCAAGCTCTAGTTAATACTTGGTTTGAGACACTAGACTACATCAAAGCTAATCCAGAAAAAAGCAATGAAATCATGGCAAAAAGAGCTGGAGTCACTGTTGATGAATACAAAAAATACGCCGAGGGAACTAAAATTTTTAGTGTTGAGGATAATCTTCAAGCTTTTAGTTCTACTAGCAATATAGTGTCATTAAAATATACAGCTCAGGAAATTGCTAAATTTCTCGTTGAGGTAAAACTTGCCAAAAAATTGCCTGACCTTAGTCAAATATTTGATGATCGTTTTGTCAAAGCCTACGCTGCCAAGCAAAAATAGGTAGAGATAATATACTAGTATACCAAAAACTCATAAACAATCAAAGGATTAATGACAAAAAATAATTCTCCCGCCGTTTCCTGGGGTATTGGTGATAATTCAACCTGGTTGTTCATGATTTTATCAATCACTATTCCGGTTTTTATTTGGTTGGTTGTTTCCAACTCTGGTTTAGTTAAACCATTGTTTTTGCCAACCCCTCAAGCAGTTCTTTCTGCTTTACAAAAACTGTGGGCAACCGGTGACCTGCAAACAGATATTGGATTTAGTTTATTACGGGTTTTAGGTGGGTTTTTATTAGCTGCTGTTATCTCTATCCCTTTGGGTGTATTAATGGGGAGTTTTCCGGTAGTTCGAGCTTTATTGGAGCCTGCTATTAGTATTTTTCGCTACATGCCTGCACCTGCTTTTATTCCCCTGCTAATTTTGTATTTCGGTTTAGGAGAAACACCAAAAATACTGTTGATATTTATTGGTACAGTGTTCTTTAACACTCTGATGATTATGGACGCGGTAAAGTTTGTTTCTCGAGAATTGATTGAGACTTCTTATACATTAGGTGGTCAACACCATCAGATTTTATTGCAAGTGATTTTGCCTTTTATTGTGCCGAATATCATTGATGCTTGTCGAGTTAATATGGCAGCTTCTTGGAACTTGGTGATTGTAGCAGAGTTAGTAGCTGCAACCGAGGGACTAGGTAGACGCATTAGTGTGGCTCAAAGATTCCTCAAAACAGATGAGATTTTTGCTGGGTTAATTGTCATTGGTCTGATTGGTGTAGTTATTGATATTTTGTTAGTTATGCTACATCGTATGGTTTGCAAATGGGCTCATAATTAGCATAAATAAAATTTGTTCAAATCTTAAAGTTTAAAATTATGCATTTACAGGTCTCTCAACTACATAAACAATTTAAAACTAGACGCGGCACTCTCAATGCTCTAGAAAACATTAACCTACATATTGACCAAGGAGAGTTTGTTTGTGCTGTAGGTGCTTCTGGTTCTGGTAAAACAACCCTGCTGCGTTTAATTTCTGGACTAGATACACCAACTGCTGGTGAAATTTTGGTTGATGGTGTTCCTGTTCAAGGACCTGGGAAAGAACGAGGATTAGTCTTTCAAAGTTATACCCTTTATCCCTGGATGAATGTTGCTGATAACGTCGGTTTTGGACTGAAACTACAAGGTGTTCCCCCTATTAAACGCAAACAATCGATTTCTTACTATTTAGAAGTAGTTGGTTTAAGTGAATTTGCTCAAGCCTTGCCTAGGCAGTTATCAGGAGGAATGAAACAAAGAGTAGCTATTGCCCGCGCATTAGCATCACAACCAAAAATACTATTAATGGATGAACCATTTGGAGCTTTGGATGTGCAAACCAAAGAATCAATGCAGAAATTTTTGCGTCAGATTTGGCAACAAACTGGAACCACAATTTTGATGATTACCCACGATGTGGAGGAGGCAATTTTCCTCTCCCAGCGTATTTATGTGCTAACTTCCCGTCCTGGTAAAATTCGCCAGGAAATTAATATTACTTTACCACAAAATGAATACGACCAAGTCAAGCAAAGTTGGGAATTTCAAAATTACAAACGTTTGATTTTCAACCTATTAAGTGGTTATTGAGTGGTATTAAACTCATAATAAAATGCCGTGCATGTTTTTGGATAACTGGGTGGGTGGAATTAAATATAAGATGAACGTAGGTTGGATTGAAGTATGAAACCCAACGACAGCGCGGGTTTCGTTCCTCAACCCACCCTACAAATAATTGTGCCTCCCTACTTACCACACATTTAGTGTCAAGAAAAAATTAGAAAGTCTTAATTTTTGATCAATATTCTCTTGAATGATCATAGTATTATGGGTTCCAGGGATTACATTTACCTTGCTCACAAAGCAAACTGATATAGATATATTAAGATGAAACTCACCAAACAAAGTAATCAAGAATGACTCACATTTCAACAGTGTTACCATCTTCTGCACTGACAAACTACCTATTAGGCGAGCTTTTCATCCCGCCAACAGGTGCACAATTGACTAAGTTCATTTTAACTTTGGGTTTGTGTGCGGGAATTTCCGTAGCAATTTATCTGGGACTTTTTTATGTCCTGCGACCTATTGTCCGTAAGTTAGAAAAAGATACGTGGATTCTCGTCCTCGGTCTTTCTCAAGCTCCTCTGTCCGCAGTTTTGGTATTGTCCAGTCTCAAGATTTCCCTAGTCAATTTTAGCAGTTCCGGGGAAATCATTGAATGGATCCAAAAATTTGCTACAGCTTTTCTCATAGCCGCATTTACCTATTGGATTACTCAGATACTCACTGAATTGGTGGTTGTCTACTTAAAATCCTATGCTAGACAAACTGAAGCGGTTTGGGATGATGTTTTAGTACCCCTTTTGAAGAATTTCATCCCAGTTCTGACTTATATTATTGGCTTCTCCCTATTTTTTACCGTTCTGGGTGTAGACCTATCGGGAATAGGATTAGCCCTGGGTAGTATTACCTTGGTATTAGGTTTAGCAGTCAGAGACATTTTAAGCAATTTTTTCAGTGGTCTGGTCTTGCTAATTGACACACCATTTGAATTCGGAGATGTGATTGTTTTTGATGGTTCCCTGGCAATTATCAAGGAAATCGGTATTCGAGTTACCAAATTGTATCTGATTGAAGAGCATTGCGAAAAGTATGTACCGAATGCTACTCTAAGCAATCAGAGTATTACTAACTTGAGTCGTCCTACAACACACTATGCCTATAAAATTCCCGTGTCTGTGAGAATTGATGCCGATTCTGCTTTAGCAACCAATATCTTGAAGGAAATTGTGATTGGACATCCAGACACCATAGCCAATTTTGATGATAAGCTAAGATACTTGGATTCATTTTATGGATTGAAGGAAGCTCAGGATAACAAACCTTCTAAAAAAGAAGCGGGGCGGAACCGTCTAGAATTAGACAAAGAAATTAGCCTACAGTTGAAAAAGATTGGTGCTGCATTTGAAACACTACTGGAAGAAATTAAGGTTCTGGAAAGAGGTGGTTTAGATACACAGGAATTAATGGTTCTCCAAAAAACTTACATGGATATTTTGGAACTGGTGGGTATGGTAATTGTAACAGAGCGCAAGGGTAAACGACAGCGCTCTAGGTTAGAAGAGGAATCTAGCCAAAAAACAAACCTCATTTCTTTAGTCAGAATCTGGTATCGCACTTGGTTAGAAGATCCAGATTTAGTTATGGAAGACCGTCAGATATTACCTGATGAATGGGAGCAGAAAATTGACCTGCTCAAACTTAAACTGAATAAACTATTTCAGATCATTTCTAATCCAGGAGTTAAGGAAACTCGATTGGACAATTATGTGGAAAACTTTGCCGAATGGCTAGAATCCAGCTTTAAGGAGTCTTCTACAGCTTGGAAGGAACCACAAGTACAAATCACCAATATTCAGGGATCTTCCATGGAATTTGCTGTCAGGTTCTACGTTGATAATATTCAGCTGGAACATTGGCGACGTGGTGAACGGGTTAAAAATGAAGTACGCCGAGAAATGATTCGACGATTAAGATTAGCTCATATTTACACTGGCTAACTGTCAATTTTTTCGGTCTCCACTCCTGGTGCTTTAACAGCATAATCAGGGTGGAGCTTTGTTTTTAATGTTAAACTAGCTGGGATGTGATATGGTTATACCATATTACATCCTACAACCCCTAAAATTTGTAACTGTTGTAACAACTATGATCAAACCTGCCCTAACTAAAATTGGCGCTCAAATGTCTAACTTAACTGGCGTTAGAGCAATTATGAAAGATATAAATGAAACACTCAGAGCAAATCAAGGGCAGGTATTATATAATCTCAGTGCTGGCAATCCCTTGATACTACCAGAAGTAGAGCAATTATGGCGAGACTGCACAGCAGATTTACTGTCCAGTGGGGAGTATGGGGAGGTTGTCTGTCGCTATGGTTCTTCTCAGGGTTACGCGCCCTTTATTGCTGCTATCGTTAAGGATTTCAATCAACGTTATGGCTTGCAGTTAACAGAACGTAATATTTTAGTTACAGCTGGTAGTCAAACTATTTACTTCTATGCAGCTAATGCTTACGGTGGATATACTGAGGAGTGCAAATTGAAAAAAATTGTTTTGCCCCTCAGTCCAGATTATACAGGATATGGTGGTGTGAGTATCTGTCCAGAATCTTTAATTGCCTATAAACCAGCTCTGGATGTTGATGGTGTAAATCATCGTTTTAAATACCGTCCTGATTTTACCCAGCTTTCTATTACTCAGGAAACAGGTTGTGTGATTTTTTCTCGTCCCTGTAACCCCACAGGTAATGTGTTGACCAATGAAGAGGTGGAAAAAATTGCCGCCCTGGCCACGCCCTATGATGTACCAGTCTTCATAGATTCCGCCTATGCGCCCCCTTTCCCAGCTTTGAATTTTACCGAGATGAAACCCGTATTTGGCGAAAATATTATCCACTGTATCAGTTTGTCAAAAGCTGGGTTGCCAGGAGAAAGAATTGGGGTGGCTATCGGTGAGGAAAAATTATTACAGGTTTTAGAGTGTTTTCAAACTAATGCTGGTATTCATTCTTCTAGATATGGTCAGGCGATCGCCACCCGTGCCATAGAATCGGGGGCCTTGGCAAATATTGCGGAAACTGTGATTAGACCATTTTATCAGCATAAATTTGATGTATTGGAAAGCACTTTAGATGCGGTAATGCCCAAGGATTTACCGTGGTTTTTACATCGGGGTGAGGGAGCGATTTTTGCCTGGTTATGGCTACAGGAATTACCCATTAGTGACTGGGAATTTTACCAACAGTTAAAGAAAGTTGGTGTGATAGTTGTACCAGGTAGTAGTTTCTTTCCCGGGTTAGAGGAGAATTGGGAACACAAACATCAATGTCTACGCATTAGTTTGACAGGTACTGATGAGGAAATTAGTATTGGTATGCAGCGTTTGGCGAAGATTGCCCAAGAGGTTTATCATCAATAGTGTTCAGACTAAATGAATCACAATGAAGCGGGAAAATAAAAACAGAAAACAAGAAATTGGAGATCAAAAAAAGGGGGAAACAAATCAGAGTTTCCCATTCCCCAACCTAGATGATTGGATCGAGATTGGTAAAATCGTTGCACCTCAAGGGTTAACTGGGGAAATGCGGGTTTATCCCCAGACTGATTTTCCAGAAAGGTTTGAAGAACCGGGGACTCGCTGGTTATTGCTCCCGGGAGAACCATCACCTCAACCGGTACAGTTATTACATGGTCGGTATGTAGAAGGCAAAAATCTATATGTAATTAAATTGCATGGTATAGGCGATCGCACTGCTGCAGAAAACCTGAGGGAGGGTAGACTATTTGTACCAATAGGCGATCGCCCGGAATTAGCTCCAGGAGAGTTTCACGTTATAGACCTGATAGGACTACCTGTATTTATGCAAGAATCTGGGGAGAGGATAGGGGATGTGACGGACATATTACCTTCTGGACACGACTTGTTGGAAGTAAAATGTGATCCATCTTGGAATAAGAACTTAGGGGGAAAGACGGTTTTAATTCCCTTTGTGATGGAAATTGTCCCTGTGGTAGATTTAGGCAATAGACGGATTGAAATTACTCCTCCCCCTGGTTTATTGTCAATCAATGAATGAGCTATTCGGGACTGCTATTAGCCCTATTAGCGCGAGCATCAGCAGAACTCATAACTTCTGCTAAATTTTCCAACACCTCACCGGGATAGTTTTCCAATTTTCTGGTAGAAATAGCAACTCTCCCCTTACTTTCATCTATATCAATAACAATACCCTTAATTTCCTGACCGATTTGGAAGACCTTTTCCAAAGACTCAGTAAATTTCTGACTAACTTGCTTGATATGGAGTAGGGCGCTCACCCCATCCAAATCAACAAACACACCAAATGGCTTAATCCCAGTCACCTTACCAGTGACCAACTGATCAGTCTGTAATAAACTGAGGTTACTGGAACGAGTTGCCAATCGTTGAGAAAGAATTAACTTTTTGTTAGCGCGGTTCACCTCTAAAAAACCGACAGTAAGGGTTTGTCCCTTGAGAGCTTCTAGATTTTCCCGCTCCACCAAGTGGGATTTGGGAATAAAACCGCGTAGGGAAAGAACCTCCACATTCACCCCACCCTTATTCACACCAATAACTCTTACGGGGATGCTTTGGGAACTTTCTTGCATTTGAGCAACTTTTTCCCAAATGTGCTGAATTTCCAGTTGTCTACGGGAAATAGTAACTTGACCTTCCGCATCTTGCTCACGAATAATCAAAAACTCCATCTCCTCATTTAGGGGAAGAATTTCCGATAAATCCGTGACTGTTCTCAAAGAAGCTTCATCTCGGGGAAGGAATGCTGATGATTTACCTCCAATATCAACATAGGCTCCGTCATGGTCAAGTTGAAATACTTTACCGCGTACAATTTGTCCTTTTTGAAATTGGTAATCGTGTTTTTCTAAAGCCTTAGCAAAATCATCCATAGAAAAAGATGAGGTAGCTATTTGAGAAGATTCGGATGGAGAAGTCATGATTTTTGAAGATGAGGGCAAGATATTTAATGGATTAATGGTAGACAATTTCCAGATAGTTTGTTATTGATCAATCATTAGTTGTCACCAGTAGGCTAAACAGTTGTTGAACTTGTTCCCAAGCTTCAGCAGCAGCTTTAACATTATAACTGGCGCGGTGATCGCAAAAAAATCCGTGATTAGCTCCATCGTAGCGAAAGATCCGATGGGGAACGTGGTGTTTTTTTAAAGTATCCTCAATTTCATCTACCTGTTCTTGGGGTATACTAGCATCTTCCATGCCAAAAAACAGATAAATAGTGCCAGAAATTTCCGATGTACGCAGTAGAGTAGGGTGATTACCTCCGGGGGTGCGGGTAGGGATTCCAGCGCCATAAAAGGAAGCTGTAGCCTTAATATCCGGGAGAGTGGCTGCTAAATAGGCTACATGTCCCCCAAAGCAAAATCCTATACAACCAAAATTACCTGGTTGCACATTCTCCAAGGTCTTGAGATAATTGATGGTGGATCCTATATCACCCAGTAGCTCTGTAGCTTTAGTTTGTGACCAAGCATATTTTCTACCGACCTCAATTTCATCTGGGCTATATCCTGCTTCAAATCCTGGTGCTTGGCGTTGAAAAAGAGCAGGGGCGATGGCCACATACCCTAACCTGGCAATTCGTTCTGTGACATCGCGAATATGTTCGTTTACGCCAAATATCTCTTGCAAGACCACAATTCCTGGATAGATACCAGTTGCTACAGGTTGTGCCAAATAAGCATCTATGGAACCATCTAAACCGTGAATTTGAACTTTTTTGGCATTGATAGCTCGAGGATAATTTTCCGTCATGATCAAAAAAATATAAGGGAATGCAAAAAGTAGATGAATTGATTTGAAGAATATTCTAACTAAATTCTGACATTGCTATCTTAAACAAGTAACAGATAGAAAGTAGATATACAAAATTCAAGACTGTTAACAACAGCTACAGTCATTAGGAGAATTGGTAATGATTCAATTCCGTATTCAGCCAGACAGTGAAATTCCCGCTTCTAGTCAATTATTTAATCAAATTCGCTTTGCGATCGCCTGTGGACAGTATGGTTCTGGTTACAAACTACCCAGCACTAGAGCCTTAGCTATACAAACGGGACTGCACCGCAATACAATTAGCAAAGTGTATCGTCAATTGGAGGAAGAAGGATTTGTCGAGAGTTTAGCAGGTTCAGGAATTTATGTTCGGGTTCAAGGCCACGAAACTGGTAGTCGTTTACAACTACCAATTTTGCAACAATATCCCCAAGCATTTAAATCCATCCAACAAACCCTAGACGAACTACTCAATCAAGGTTGTTCCCTCAATCAAGCTAGAGAGCTATTCTTAGCTGAGGTAGATTGGCGTCTGCGATGCAGTGCTAGGGTTTTGGTAGCAGTACCATTACAGGATATTGGGGTTGGACAATTAATGGTTGACGAATTGGAAGAGTCCCTAGAAATTCCCGTAGAGCTAGTGGCCATGGAAGAATTGGCCGCAGTCCTAGAAGAAACTACCTCCGCTACCTTGGTGACAAGTAGATACTTTATAGGGGATGTGGAAGCAATTGCTGCTCCCAAAGCAGTGCGTGTTATTCCTCTTGATATTCATGACTATAATAAAGAACTAAATGTAGTTAAAAACCTCCCTAGATCCAGTTGTGTCGGTATAGTTAGTCTTAGTCCCGGTATTCTAAGAGCTACAGAAGTAATACTACATGGGTTACGTGGTGATGATTTACTAGTCATGACCGCCCAACCCAAGGATGCTTATAAGTTAAATGCGATCGCCAAGCGATGCGAGGTGATTTTTTGTACTGACGCCACAAGTCATTCTGGTGTACAAACGGTAGTACAGGGCATAGCAGAAGATATCATTCGTCCTCCCAAACTAATTCGCTGTGCAAATTATATTGCTCTACAATCAGTGAATTTACTACAAAGGGAATTAGGATTAATTTAGAGATTTTTCGCCATCTAATTATGATGGTTATTAGCGTAGTGAACCCTAGTACCAGCCCAAAGTAACTTCTCCCGCAGGGTCTGATAATAAGAATTATTAGCCCGCAAGATAATAAACTTAGCTCGACAGTCAGTCATACGCACATCCACACGATGACCAGGCCAAATAGAAGTGGATAACACTCCATCCATCCACAACTTTGTGCTTAAATCATAATCACCCAGAGGCCAAACACTGACCACGGAACCAGGTGGTAACACTAAAGGACGACTGGAAAGACTCATAGGACAAATGGGGGTAACGGTAATAGCCTCCATGCCATCGTGCATAATTGGACCATTGGCAGAAACCGTATAACCAGTAGATCCAGTGGGGGTAGAAACAATCAATCCATCCCCCACATACTGATCAACAACTTCTCCATCAATTTCCATTTCTAGAATTGAGGTTATCATTCTATCCGCAGAAGCGGGTTTAATACAGAACTCATTTAATGCGAGGAAGTTTTCAGTTATCGGTTCCAGGTTAACCCTGGGTCCCTCATAAACAGCTGCCTGTAACATCATCCGTCTTTGTATAGCGTAGCGATCTTCTAATAGTCGATCCCAAACTCGTTCTGGTTCTTGAAACTCATCCATAGACTCAGTTAAAAACCCCAGATGACCACCCACATTTACCCCTAAAATGGGGATACCAGCTGGAGCCAAATGTCTAGCACCAGTTAAAACCGTGCCATCTCCACCCAATACTAGAGCCAGGTCAATAGGTTGGGTAGCGGAGGCTAAAAATACGGGATAGGGGTTATCTTTAGGTCCACTTGGTCCAACCAAAACTTGACAATGACGCTTCTCTAGTTGTTTTGCACAGAGTTCTGCCCAACGTTTACTTTGAGAGTCCCGTGCTTTGTAAGCAATGATTACCTGCTTGAGTTGCACGCAATGTTACCACTTGAGTAGGTTAAACTGCTCCATATCAACGGTATTACGGTTACGGTAAATAGTTAAAACTATTGCTAAACCTACCGCTGCTTCTGCAGCTGCTACGGTAATCACAAAAACTGTGAATACCTGGCCTTTAATTAAAGTTGAATCCAGGAAATTGGAAAATGCCATTAAATTTAGATTCACAGCATTTAACAACAATTCGATGGACATAAGTACCCGAACGGCGTTACGACTGGTAATTAAGCCATAAATACCAATACAAAACAAAGCTGCTGCAAGTAGTAAAAAGTATTGAAGTTGCATGATTAACCAATTGCTGATGGAAATTTATTCCTGATTACCAGTAGTGGATACCAATTCTCTGGGACGCTCTGGCAAGGTGAGGATGGTTTGTGGTAGCTCAGATGGGGTAACCTGGTCTGGTAGGTATTCCCGTCGAGCTAGAATAATTGCCCCCACCATGGCTATCAATAATAAGATTGAAGCCAGTTCAAAGGGTAGTAGGAAGTCACTAAATAGGTGTTCACCTATGACAACTACGGAATTTTGGGTTGCTGGTGGTGTGGTGGTGTTACCCCAGGGTGTTGCTAACACCATGGCACTTAAAAGGGCAAATAGTCCCAAGCTAACCACACCTGTGACTATTTTTCGTAAACCAGCGCTAGGTATGGCGGCAAAGTCTTGACGCTTGTTTACTAACATGATAGCAAACAATATGAGGACGTTAATAGCTCCTACATAAATCAACACCTGAGCTGCTGCTACAAAATCCCCATTGAGCAATAGGTATAGTCCAGCCATGCTGATAAACACACCACCTAGCAAAAAAGCAGAATAAACGATATTAGAGAACAGCACTACACCCAATGCTGCACCAATCATCATTGCACCCAAGATGCCAAATGAAACCGATTGTACTCCTTCGCCTAAATTCACTGTTTTCGATCCTTTTGATATTTGACAAATAACTACTCACGACCACTTTCCACTAAGTCTTGTGGAAGGGAACCAGCACGAGGAGCATCAGCAGGGACTCCATGGGGTTCAGTAACTCCCTTGGGTAGATAAACTAGTTCCCGCAGCGGTGTCACCATGGGGTCATTGGTGACTTTGTATGGTAACCTTCCAAGCGCAACACTATCATAGTTGAGTTCATGGCGATCGTAGGTGGCTAATTCATATTCTTCTGTCATGGATAAACAATTGGTAGGACAGTATTCTACACAATTACCACAGAAAATACAAACTCCAAAGTCTATACTGTAGTGTTTAAGCTTTTTCTTCTTGGTAGCTTTGTCCATTTCCCAATCCACCACCGGTAGGTTAATGGGACAAACCCTGACACAAACCTCACAGGCGATGCATTTATCAAATTCATAGTGAATTCTACCGCGAAACCGCTCACCAGGAATCAATTTTTCGTAAGGGTATTGTACGGTAACAGGACGCCGTTGCATGTGATCAAAGGTTACTGCTAAACCTTGTCCGATATAACGGGCCGACTGTACTGCTTCTTTGGCGTAATCACCAACTTGTTTGAGGAACTTTAGCATGGTTTATCTCTTCTGTAGTCCTTTAATGATGATTGGCGTTCAGGAATTATTGCTCTTAACCACCGAAAACACTGGGAAAGGCTAATTTAAGAGCTGCGGTTAACAGCAGGTTGACTAATCCAATTGGCAGTAGAAATTTCCACCCCAAATCTAATAACTGGTCAATTCTTACCCTGGGCACTGTCCAGCGAATTAAAATGGCTAGGAATACCAAAAAGTAAGCCTTTAACACCGTCATGGTAATACCTAAAGCCGCTGTGATGACTTGTAAAATCGAGCTGGTTTCACTCAGTCCTAACCATTGACCTAGGAGGCTAACTGGTATGGGTAAATGCCAACCTCCCAAGTATAAAATTGCTACTAGTAGGGCGGAGAGGATGAGGTTAATGTAGGAACCTAGGTAAAATAAACCGAATTTCATTCCCGCATATTCGGTTTGATATCCAGCTACTAGTTCTTCTTCTGCTTCTGGTAGGTCAAAGGGTAAACGTTCGCACTCCGCCAAAGCTGCAATCCAGAAGATGATAAAACCCAGTGGTTGTCTCCAAACGTTCCAACCTAAAATCCCCAGGTGAGATTGTTGGTTGACTATATCAATTGTGCTTAAGCTATTGGACATCATGACTATGGCCAAAACGCTCAATGCTAGGGGTATTTCATAACTGATGGATTGTGCTGCTGCTCTAAGTCCCCCCAACAAGGAGTATTTGTTATTAGATGCGTAACCAGCCATTAGTAACCCTATGGGCTGAATACTTGATAGGGCAATCCATAAAAACACACCTAGACCAACATTAGTGATGACGATATTTTCCCCAAACGGTACTATCAAAAATGACAAAAATACCGGGATTACGACAATAATCGGTCCTAAAGTGAATAACCAGGCATCTGCTTTCGCTGGTACTATGTCTTCTTTAAATATCAGTTTTAGACCATCGGCTACAGGTACTAGCAAACCAAATGGACCTTGATATTCTGGACCAATTCTTTGCTGTACAGCAGCGGATATCTTCCGCTCTAGCCAAGTAGCAACTAATACGCCTACTGTGGCCCCAATCAACATTAAGATCATCGGCAATGGCATCCAAATAGCTTTGGCTACCCCGGCTGGGATTCCTAAATCCTTCACCGATTGAATAAAAGTTCCTTGGAGGTCTATTCCTGCATTCATTTTTGCTACTCTTTGTAGTCGTCAACTCGTCGTAAATCTACGAATATTAGGTAAATTAATAAAGGTAAATTTACTGGTATATCATCTCAACTGAGATGGTGGCTAATGGCAGACTTGTTGCCAATTACTGAGTCTAGTATATCTTTAGATGGGTTTCGTCAATTGATCCCAGATAACAACTTCTACTTATGATTGAGATTGGTTCCAAGGGGGGAACAAGGTTTGATTTCCCCCCCCCTCACCATCAACGCTGATCTATAGCAGTGTAAGCTATTCCATGTAGACCGTTATAAACCTGGGTGGGACGGAAAATGCGATTTTCTTCTAGTTGTTCTTTCCAGTGGGCTAACCAACCAGCAACACGAGCGATCGCAAATACGGGCGTAAATAAGTCTGTCGGAATGCCCATCTTTCTGTACACTAAACCGGAATAGAAGTCAACGTTAGGATATATTCCCTTATTGCCAACTTTCTCGGTCATGATTCTTTCTACTTCTTGAGCAATAGCATAATATTTGTCAGATCCAAACTTATCGAATAGTTGTAGAGCCAAATCTTGTAGAATTGTGGCTCTGGGGTCTTTAACTTTGTAGACACGATGTCCGAACCCCATAATTTTGGCTTTTTTTTGCAGACGGTCTTCTAAATAGGGCGCAACATTATCTACAGAGCCAATTTCTTCTAACATCTGTATAACTTCTTCATTAGCACCCCCATGTAATGGTCCACCCAAAGTACCCACCGCACTAGCTACAACAGCATAGGGATCAGTTAGTGTGGAAGCTGTGACTCGTGCACTAAAAGTAGACGCGTTCATGGTATGCTCAACATGAAGAATTAAGCAAATATCGAAAATTCTTGCCGCTAAGGGATCAGGCTCTTTTTCATTGAGCATGTACAAGAAGTTGGCAGCATAATTTAGATCATCCCTGGGTTTAACTGGATCATTGCCCTTGCGCATTAGTTGAAATGCCGCTACCATGGTAGGGATTGTGGCTATTAACCGCACTACTGCATCCCGGATGTATACCGGATTATGGAGATCTCGACGAGAGTAGAATAATCCTAATGCTGCTGCTGAAGCTTGTAAAGCATCCATTGGATGTCCGCTTTCAGGAAAGCATTTCATCATATCTCGAATACGGTATTTTATCCGTCTATGGCTGGCAATCTCCTTTTCAAAGTCTACTAGTTCCTCCTTAGTGGGTAGTTTTCCCCAGATGAGGAGATAGGCAGTTTCTAAGAAGGTACTTTTACCTGCCAGTTCCTCAATTCTAATGCCACGATACTCTAAAACTCCCTTTTGCCCGTCTACATAGCTAATACTAGACTGGGCTGCAGGAATTCCTTCTAAACCTGGCTTATACTCGCACACCGTCATGGCTACACCATTTACCTTATGAAATATCAGCAACAAGCTAACTTACCAGGGATCCCCCTCACAGTTAATAGTTGTTGATTTAACAACCATTGTATGCGAAAGCTCAAAAAAACTGTTATAGCAGGTATCTTGGGGGTGTCAACCAAAACATTTGACCATGACCCACTATAGAGCCATTATCTGGCACTTCTATTCCTATCATACCTGCTTTTTTGAGGATGAGTTTTTCTTTTGCTTCTCCCCAAACAAGAATTTCTGCCCAACTGCTTAAACAGGGTTCATGTCCCACTAATGCTAAATGAGTTTGCTGATCATATTTTTGATCATGTCTTCTCGGTTCTAACCATTCTTGTATCCAATTGTGAACATTCCCTTCCCAGCTCAAATGTAATGAAGTTTCTAATTGGGAACCCAGTCCAGCTTGCATAAGTATTTCCGCTGTTTGTCTGGCGCGAACTAAAGGACTAGTTAAGATTAAATCGAATTTAAATTTGAGTTGGATTAGTCTTTGGGCAATTTTTTCCATCTTCTTTTTCCCTTCTATAGTAAGCGATCGCTCTTCGTCTTTAATATCTAATTGATGTTCCTGAGCAATACCATGACGGATTAGGTATAAGTACATATGTTAATAAGGTGGTTATTAGTTTATTAGTTTAATGATATTGGTATTATAATTTAGAGACCTTGGATTATTAGTCATCAAAATTCATGACCGTGATTATCGCTGGAGAGCGGAGTGGGGTGGGTAAAACTACTGTAACACTCTCACTTTTATCATCCCTGTGTCGTCAGGGAGTTAGTGTTCAATCTTTTAAGGTTGGTCCGGATTATATTGATCCTATGTTTCATCAATATGTAACCAATCAACCCTGTCGTAATTTAGATGCGGTTTTGACCTCTGAGGGGTATATTCAAAAATGCTTTAAACTTCACAGCGAAAAATCTGAATATGCTTTGATTGAAGGAGTAATGGGTTTATTCGACGGCGTAGGTGCTTCGTCACTAATTATTGATAATAACAGTGATAGGATTAATTACCCGGTGGATTTTGCCAGTACCGCTCATGTGGCTAGATTATTAGATATTCCCGTCATATTAGTGATTGACTGTGGTCGTCTCTCTGGTTCTGTAGCTGCTATTGCTCATGGTTACTGTCATTTAGATCCCAGAATAAAAATTGCTGGATTGGTATTGAATAGGGTGGGGAGCGATCGCCATTTATCTTTATTAAAAAGTTCCCTAAAAAATCTTGGTTTACCTATTGTTGGTGTACTAAAAAGGGAAGATAATATAAGCATTCCTGATCGTCATTTGGGTTTAGTGCCCACAGGAGAATTAACCGCCCTAGACAGGGTGATTGACCAGTTGGCAAAGTTAGGAGATAATTGTTTTGATTGGGAATTATTATTACCACTGTTGCGAGTGAATCAGCTCAAGGAACCTAAATTAGCCAATCTAGGTAATTTAAATGAAGCGAATGGTAATCTTCAAGAATTAGATGATAAAATTAGAATTGCCGTAGCCTGGGATAAAGCCTTTAACTTCTATTATCAAGACAACCTAGACCTATTGCAGGAACTGGGAGCAGAATTAGTATTTTGGAGTCCTATCAATGATGATCAATTACCCAAAAATATTCAGGGGATGTATTTTGGCGGTGGTTTTCCCGAAGTATTTGCCCAAGAACTAGAGGCCAATATTCAGGTAATTCACCAGGTGAAGAATATAATCTTATCCGGAATACCAACCATCGCAGAATGTGGAGGTTTAATGTATTTATGTGAAAGCATCATTGACTTTGATAATCAAGCCTGGTCTATGGTAGGAATAATACCAACATCGGCGAAAATGGATAAAAAACTAACTCTAGGTTATCGTCGCGCAGTAGTTTTAGAAAACAGTTTTTTACACCATGGGGGAAAAAATATTTATGGACACGAGTTTCATCGTTCTTGTTTAAATAGTGAAACCACATATCCCTTATTTAATACTTTTCGTTATGACTGTGAAGAAAATATGGGATGGGAAGGATGGAATTTACCTAATGTGCACGCTTCTTATATACATCAACACTGGGGTGAGAGTATAGAGATTCCCCAAAACTTTTTGCGAGAATGTCTAAAGTTTTTAAAAACCAGAGGTAAAATGTAGGATGTAAAGAATTCTTCCTAGAAAGTAGATGTTTTGGAAGTGGTGCGTTAAAGTTATTATTGTTGCTTTGGGGTTGTGGCTAAGTTTAGACTTGGCGTGTTCCTTGGGAGCAGAAATTTTTTGGTTTCAGGAAGTGGGTTACTTGCCCAACTTACTGGTGCGACTAATAACTCAGGGTATGATCTGGGTGATTATTACTGGGACGAGCATAATTTATTTTTGGGGGAACCTTTCCTTAGCGAAAAAGTGGCAATATCCTCAAGAGTTGAAGATGGATCCAGCAATTACAGCAAAAAATAAGTTAAGCACCAGAATCACAAAGTTTTTGAGTCCCCAATATCCACAATTATATCAACCAGATCACATAGAAACTGTAACCCGACCAATTAAATTTATTTGGTTATTACCATTGACCTTGGGTTTGAGCTTGTTAATAGGAATAATATTAATCTGGTATGGACAATTAGTCATCAGCTATTGGCAAAACCCAGGTACTCGAATTGATGATTTATCTGATTCGACAATTATATTTAGATCTGAAATAATTCCCCAAATCTTAATCAAGATAATATCTCAATTTAGGTATTTTATATTGGCATTAGGGATAGGGATAGCTATTTTAGTATATAGGGAATTTTTGCTGTGGGCGATCGCCATAATTATCAGTTGTGGTTTTGGCTGGTTAGTATGTCAAAGATGGAATAGCATCTTATTATACTTTTACCCTACAACTTTTAACCAGACAGAACCTTTATTTGGCAAAGATATCAGCTTTTACGTATTTTCTTTACCAGTAGCAGAAATTCTCTGTTTTTGGTTTTTAGGATTATGTGTATATGGAATCATATCAGTTGCTCTTACCTATTTACTATCGGCTAATAGTCTTAGTCAGGGTATATTTCCTGGGTTTGCACCGAAACAGAAACGTCATTTATTGACCCTAGCTAGTGGGATGATGCTGGTATTAGGTTTTAGTTATTGGTTAAGGCGCTATCAGCTAGTGTATTCACCCAGGGGAGTGAGTTTTGGCGCTAGTTTTACCGACGTGCATTTTCAGTTGCCAGCTAATACCATACTTTGCGTGGGCGCGGTGATTCTAGCGTTTTACCTATTATGGCAAAGTTTATTTTGGCATCGCAAATCTCCCCATCATGAATGGGCAATTTATGGGTTGGGGATCTATGCAGGATTAATAATCCTCACTGACTGGATGATACCCAATATTATGCAATATCTGGTAGTACAACCCAATGAACTGGAAAGAGAAAAACCCTATATAGAACGTACTATTGCTCTTACCCGTCAAGCATTTGATTTAGACTCCATTGACGCTCAAACTTTTAACCCCCAACAAAACCTGATTAGGTCTGATCTAAGGGCCAATGATTTAACTATTAGGAATATTCGACTATGGGATCAAGAACCACTTTTAAAAACTAATCGTCAATTACAGCAAATTCGTCCCTATTACCGGTTTCCTGACGCGGATATTGACCGCTACATGATTAAAAAAGAAATTACCACAGAAACACAACCACAGACAGTTCCAGAAAAACGTCAAGTCCTAATTGCTGCACGAGAATTAGATTATGATGCTGTTCCCCCGCAAGCACAAACTTGGGTCAATCGCAGTTTAGTCTACACCCATGGGTATGGATTTACAATTAGTCCTGTCAATACAGCTGCACCTGGAGGCTTGCCAGAATATTTTGTTAAAGACATCAGTGGTAATGGTAAGGCTCTAACTACAGCTAATGCAGCTATTGATCAGAGTATACCTATTGGTGAGCCACGAATTTATTATGGAGAAATTTCCAATACTCATGTCATGACCGGAACTAGGGTTAAAGAATTAGATTATCCTAGCGGTGCAGATAATATTTATAATACCTACGATGGTCAAGGGGGAATTACAATTGGAACTGGGTGGAAACGTTGGTTATTTGCCATGTATTTCAAAGATTGGCCAATGATTTTTACACGAGATTTTTTACCGGAAACCAAGATATTATTCAGGCGTAATATTAGTCAGAGAATTCAGGCGATCGCTCCTTTTTTAAAATTTGATAGCGAACCCTATTTAGTAGCAGCAGATGGTAATTTGAATGATAAAGACAAACAAATTAAAGCTGGCAAAAACTATCTATATTGGGTGATTGATGGCTATACTATTAGTAGTAGTTACCCTTACTCAGATCGGAATAAGAATGGTATTAATTACATTCGTAATTCGGTAAAAGTTATCATTGATGCGTATAATGGTACCGTCAGATTTTATATAGCTAAACCAGAGGATCCTTTAATTACTACTTGGTCAAGAATTTTCCCTAAAATGTTCCAACCGTTTATAAACATGCCTGAAAATCTCCGCAGTCATGTTCGCTATCCAGTGGACTTGTTTAAAATACAATCGGAACGATTAATGACATATCATGTAATCAATCCCCAAGTATTTTATAACCGCGAAGACCAATGGCAAATTCCCAACGAAATCTATAGCGGAGAACCCCGTCAAGTTGAACCATATTATTTGATAACCAGTTTACCTAGTGTTCCCTTTGAAGAATTTATCCTATTGCTTCCCTACACGCCAAAACAAAGAACAAATTTAATTGCCTGGTTAGCAGCACGTTCTGATGGTGAGAACTACGGTAAGCTACTATTATATAATTTTCCTAAAGAAAGGTTGATTTATGGTCCAGAGCAAATAGAAGCTAGGATTAATCAAGATCCCATCATTTCTCAACAAATTTCCCTATGGAATCGTCAGGGATCGAAAGCAGTACAGGGGAATCTTCTAATTATTCCCATTGAAAAATCCTTATTGTATGTAGAGCCAATTTATTTAGAAGCAACTCAAAATAGTTTACCCACCTTAGCTAGAGTGATTGTAGTTTATGAGAATCGTATTGTCATGGCACAAAATTTAGAAGCAGCATTAGAAGCAATATTTAGATCAGAAGTTACCCCCGCTCCACCAATCATTCGTCCTGTTGAGGAGGAGGGAATCCCACCCAGTTGAAAAACCTGTTCTATATCTGGGTAGAATTTAACTTACGGTTCAAGGTTTTGGCTACAGTGTTGACCATTAGTCCAAATTTCATACTCACCTTCGATAAATTCTAGGGTTTCTAGGTTAAAAATGGCATTATATTCACCACAAATTGCATGAAAATGAGCAGGAGGATGACCTGCAAAAAACAGTTTAATGATAATTCCGTAAAATCTGGTAATTTCCGGCATGAATTTGATTCCTAATGGTCAGTGGACCTATGGAAATGTGTAGGAACTCGTCGGGTAATCGCCATTGTAGATGTTCCCACACCTGATACTCTGGATCAAATCCTCTTGGATTTACCCATTATGAAAAAAATGGGTCAAAGTGTCCATGTGGAGGTCACCCCTCTGAGAAGATATGAAGACTTTGCAACGGATGTAAAAGCACGTCTGTCAAATAATTAAGCAATAGGGCGAGAGTTCCCACCTCGTTGAAGGTGGGAATAAAAGTTATTTCCTGAGATAGAGATTTGGATATTTACAATGAAACCTATCGAAAGATATAGGTGAACTTTTATGGCGCTAAACATATAATTGAAAAAATCATGAAATTATGAAAATTTCTATGGGGGTTTTTAAAAACTGCATGGGGGTAATATCAAAACATGAAAAACATTCGGAAAGTTTAGCAACAAATCAGACATTTTATCGACTGAAACAAAGGGAAAGTGTCGAAGAAAATGGTCAAAAACAAGAGGTAAGTCAGTGGCTGAGTATTTCCGATATAGCTATTAGTTTAAGTCCTTTGGGCTTCGTGATTGTTTGGGCAGTATTTTTATTAATTCTCCAAAAAATTCGCTCTGCTTTAGAGGAGAAAATGTCATTGACTGTCAATGGAGTTAGTCAAGTCCCCTGTAAGAACTGTAAATTCTTTTCTAATAACCATTATCTCAAGTGCGCAGTAAAACCAGATATAGTCCTTACGGAAGCAGCTATAGACTGTTCTGAGTATTGTCCTAAAAAAACCAAGTTTACTAGGAGGAAATTTTTTGGATAATGGGTAAGAGATATTAAAAGAAAATAAATAAATCGGTCTTTTACCGATCAAAAATATAAACTATTAATAGCAACGGTTAATACATAGCTTTTAGCTCTACCATGAGCAACCTTCATGGAGGTTTTCTCAATGGAGTACTACAAAACTAAAACCCCACTTGATAAATACTAGTACCCCATCCATAAAAAACTAGTCCCCATTACCCAAAAAAAGATTAAGTTCTGTTCACTAGGGTTTTAAACCTAGTGAGTACAATCTTAATAAATTCAATAAATTTAATCCCTAGGCGCAATTTTTTTGAGTTAAAGGTCAACTGCTATAAGCAGAACATACAACTTCACCAAAATCCTTGACTAATCTAGAAAGATAAACTTGGTCTGGACTATCCGATTAAGTATCTAACCTCAACCCATCCTACAAATAATTGTGCCTCCCTTAGAAACTGGAATTTAGACTAATTCTATGATTAACTGCAAGACAGACAAGAAACTACTCCACTTTCTCTATCATGAGTTAGAACTTTCCCACGCTGATGTTGCTGTTGCTCTACGACAGCGTAAGTTTGATGAAGCACCAATTCCCATGTTGCTTTGGCAATATGGACTAATAGACTTACAACAACTGGAAAAGATTTTTGATTGGTTAGCGGAAAATGTTTAATCAATATCTATTTCCAACCCTAAAAGGCAAATACCATGATTATTAGTTTAATTGCTGGATTAACTATTTTGGTGATTACGGGAATGACTAATAGCTATATTAGTCATAGATTATTCATAAAAGATTCTGATCAGCCCACCAATAAACCATCTTAGTTTATCTCTAAAATTGGTGGTTTAGCATACAGATATGACGCAAGAATTGAGGCATAATCAGACATAATTAAGTGACTTTAATTACTAGCCATAGCCAGGGAGCTAGAAAGATCACCAATTAATCACTAGTCCCCTACAGGAATATTTGTGATGGGTAAAATTAACATTAACGATACTACATTACGGGATGGTGAACAAGCAGCAAGAGTTACTTTTACACTCAAAGAAAAAGTGGCGATCGCCCAATTTTTGGATGCCATTGGCATTGGGGAATTAGAAGTAGGTATACCCGCCATGGGGGAAGAACAAATTAATGCCATTAGAGCTATTAATGATTTAGATCTAAATGCCAAATTACTAGCTTGGAACCGAGCAGTTATTTCAGACATTAAAGCTTCTCTCTCCTGTGGGATTAAAAGAGTACACATTGCTATTCCCGTTTCTGGAATCCAAATCGCTAGCAAATTCCATGGACAATGGCGAGTTAGTTTACAAAGATTGCAAGATTGTATTCACTTTGCACTTGATCATAATCTTTGGGTAGGAGTGGGAGGAGAAGACTGTTCCAGAGCAGATGAAAGTTTTCTGGAAGATGTTGCTTTATACGCTCAAGAATGGGGTGCATCAAGATTTCGTTTTTGTGATACGGTGGGTATCTTAGAACCCTTTAAAACCCACCTGAAAATTAAACGACTAGTCTCTCGATTATCAATTCCTATAGAAATTCATACCCATAACGATTTTGGACTCGCTACTGCTAATGCTATTGCTGGTATTAGGGGTGGTGCCCTATCTGTAAATACTACCGTTAATGGACTGGGTGAAAGAGCAGGAAATGCAGCTTTAGAAGAGGTTGTTATGGCTTTAAAATACATATATGGAGTTGATTTAGGAATAAACACAGATAACTTTTCACAGCTATCTCAACTAGTCGCTAATGCAGTGGGATCCAATGTTCCACCTTGGAAAGCTATAGTAGGTAAAAATACCCGGAAATATATAGAAGATTTGCACTACCAGGAGAGTGGTGATTTTGGCATTAAATAAATACTAAGGAAGGTCTATATCTTAACAACTCAAAAACTAACAGGAAAAAGTTAAACTAATAGAGGTATTAATGCAAAAAGATGAAATAGAACTAAACTCTCCACCTGTATTTGAGATTGGGCAAAAAGTACGAGTCAAAAAACTGATTAAAAATGATGGTACTTTTCCTGGTCGAGAAATTGGAGAAGTTTTAGCTAGGATTGGAGATGTGGGTTATGTGGCGAGTATAGGAACTTTTCTACAAGCATATTATATATATGCTGTCCATTTTTTAAATACGGGGTACATTATCGGTTGTCGCAAAAGAGAACTAGAATCCGCTGAGGAAATATCTTATGAAAGTAATGCTACGGGTAAATGATGCTGGAACTTTAGTTGTCTATGTCGCGAAAAAGGACTTAGAAGAAGAAGTTGTTAAACAAACAGATAGTGAAGCAGGCAAGGTTCTTACTTTAGCTAATGGTTGGCAATTAGAATTTAGTCAAATCCCCCCACGAGAAAATTTGCCTCAAACCGTAAAAGCTAAACTTCTACACTAACCTGACACAAAAAGATACCTGAATTATATAATAATGCAGGTATCTATATCTTGAGTAACTTAATTTATGTAATTAACATGGGTAAAAAGTATCTAACCTTATCACAATTGAATATAGAGGGACAATTTTTAGGTTTTAGTTCACAGGGAAATGATGGGGGTAAGTGTAAAATAAAATACAAACATTTGTATTTAAAAACTTCTACCCAAGATCTAAAAATTAAGATTCCCAAGAATTTACGCTGTTCCTTGAGGAATTTATTAACTGGGGAACAAATTTGTGTAAGTGTAGTAAGCAAATTAAATCGAGTCAATGGCAAAATTAAACTTACAGCTTATGGGGTTAGACCTGTAGGATTTTGTCCCCTAGATTATTCATCGAAGGAAAATATAGCTAAAATTATGGTTTGTCAAAAATCTGCATGTCTCAAGCATGGAGGTAAATCTTTATTGGCTAACCTAGAAAAAACTTTGTGCAATCGCGGTTTATTAGATAAAGTTAAAATTGAACATACCAATTGCCAGAAAGCTTGTAGAACAGCTCCCAACTGTATATTAATGTTAGGAGAGGAGCAATATAAGAAGTTGGAACCAGAAGCAATAGCAAGTTTACTGCAAACCCACTTTTTTGCAAATAATATATAGTAAATTTTATATAAAAATATCATTATCAATAAACATGGTGATAAATTTAGCATCTCTTCATAATATATCAGCCATAATTCATTGAAATTTATCGAAACTATCTCCTGAATGAGACTAGAATAAAAATCTATTTTCTCAATAATTAACTTCTATAAAACCTAATGAGAAATATTGTGTACAAGTACCGATTAGCCAGAATAATGGTTAATTATTGGCTCTGTTTGTTATCCCTAAACTTATTAAGTTTCCTCTTCTTTTCCACATCTGTTGGGATTAAAGCAGTTTCAGCAAATGATTCCATAAGCGAGAATAATCAAGGATTATTGAACAAAAAAATAGACCCATCAAATGAAGAATCTATAAAGGTAAACCATACTACCGAATTTATTGATAGTTTGAGAGAGACTGGTCAAAAAAGGGCTAATCAACCCTTACCCATCCAATCTCAAACTATCGCCCAACAGGTAGATGCTGAACAAAAGATAGACGAGAAAATGGAGATTGTTCAGAATGCGGAAAAATTGGGTCGAGACCTATTAATTGAACCAGTCCTCCCTACAATTCCCAGACCTGAACCAGTTCCCAAAAAACAAACATCACAACAGAAAAGCTCTCGAACCTATACACCCGGACTGAGTTTTGGTGCTCCCAGTGCTTTTGGTGCTAGTTGGGGTGACATATTTATAGGAGCGGGTGCTGCAACACCAGGTAAAAGTCGTGATGGTAATCCAGATGGGAGCATGACTGCTGGTTTTGGATTAGGCGATCCTTATAACCTGATTGGTTTAGAACTAGCATTTAACAACGGGAGTGTCAAAAATTTTGGTTACAATGGTACCTTTGACCTAAAAGCTCATCGCATTGTCTACAGAAAAACAAACCATGCTATAGGTGTTGCTGCTGGTTGGAGAACTTTTGCTCAGTATGGTACTGAAGGTATAAGACCGTCTGGTGTTTACGGTGTCGTAACCAGTTATTCTTTTTTACAACCTGATAACCCTGTTAATCCTATGGCCCTTTCTTTTTCCTTGGGAGCAGGAGGTGGTGACTTCCGACAGGGTAAAGATACTACGGGACTATTTGCGGGTTTTGGTGTGCAAGTTCACCCCCAAATAGGAATGGGTATAGGTTGGAGTGGGGTAGGTTTAAATGCTGGTATATCCGTAGTTCCCCTAGCCAATATTCCCTTTGCAATCACAGCTCAGGGTGCAGATCTTACTGATAATAGTGTGGGTGGTAGGATACTTGTTCTCACGGTCGGTTATGGTTTCAATTTTGTCGGTAAGTAGAGCTATGGCTACGTAAGCAAATTGCTGTAACTTTTTAATTTGGAGACTAATCATGTTGAACCTTAAAACTGTAATTTTTGTTCTTACTTTTACACCATTTATAGTGCTTTCTACCCAATTAACAGGTCGGGCTCAAGTCAGTTCTCCCAGTTTAGGGACAGCAGGATCTGTAAGCGGTGGTGGATCTACGGGTTCTGATAACAATCCCATTTCTGCTCCCAGTTTAGGGACAGCAGGATCTATGAGTGGTGGTGGATCTACAGGTTCTAATAGCGCTCCCAGTTTAGGGACAGCAGGATCCATGAGTGGTGGTGGATCTATAGGTTCCGATAACATTACCGTTATAGTTTCTACTAATAACTTACGGGAGTTAAGAAATGCTATTGGTCAACTAGTTTCTAGCGGTAGTGATTCTCTGTCACCGATTACTTTTTCATCCCTGAGAGCATCTTTAATTTCCGATGGTGTTTCCCCTGCGCATATTGAGCAGCTAATAGTTTCTTTTTCTAGGGTATTATCTCAGCTGGGTGTTCCTAATACCAATTTTTCTGCCAACAACTTAAATCCGGAAAAATTAGTAGCGAGCACAAAAATTTTCAAACCTACTGTGACTATAGCTCAAGATAGTCTTGCTGAAGGTGAAATAGCTTTAATTTTGGATTCTAACAACTTGACAGAGGCAATCAATATCTATAATAGAATCGTCCTAGAAAGTGATGATCCAACCATTATTAAGCTATCACGTAACCAAGACTTTCTCAAAATTAGTAAGATTCTCAAAACCCTTCGTTCAGGTATTATATAACTTGTTGATGATTGACTGAGAAATAATTTCTTTTTGTTTGAGCAAAGATTGTCAAATTAGATAGCGGGTAAATAATAGCTCGCTATCCTTTAATTTTGTAAAAACTTAATCAGTTCCTAAGTCTCAATTGTAAAAAAACGGTCAAGATATTTATATACCTAGTCAGCTCTCCGGGATTTTTAAAAATTGAGTGGTAGAAATTCCATATCAAGCATCTGTTACTCAAGCAAGAGGATAACCATGTTCAAAATCAAAACCTTGATTATTACATTGACTTTTTCACCTTTAATAGTTTTATTTCATCAGCTTACGAGTTTTGCCCAAGTTAGTTCACCTGATGCCAAGATGGTTGGAACTGCTAGTTCTACATCCGAGTCTGGCAAGATTCAAGAGAGTGCTACTGGTATTGACTCTAACCCAACTAATAATCAGGAAAAAATCACTCTTGTGGTTTCTGCTAATAACCTACGGGAGTTAAGAAATACCATCCAGGAATTGATTCCCAATAGTAGTGATTCTTTATCAGCAAGTGGCATTTTCTCCATCAGATCATCCTTAATCTCTGATGGAGTTTCACCCTTGTATACTGATACGCTATTAGGGTTATTTGTAAAAGTTCTATCCCAGTTAGATATTCCTGGGAATAATTTTTCTGCTACCAACTTAAATGGAGAAAAATTGGTAGCCAGTACAAATCTGGTTCAAGATCATCTTCCGGAGGGTGAAACAGCGTTAATTTTGGATTATGACAATTTGATGCAGGTGATTGACATTTATAACAAAATTGTTCTAGAAACTGACGACCCAACTATCATCAAGCTGTCACGTAATCCACATTTTCTCAAGATCAGCAAGATTCTGAAAACACTTAGAAGAGGTACTATATAATTTAATAATTCAGATAAGTGGGTTAGCGGTAAAGAACGTAGGTTGGGTTTCCTTCCTCAACCCAATATGTGTTTTACTAGTTATGGTAGAATGTTTTTAAAAATGGGCGATTGTAAAGCACTGTCTGTGGGGGAGACCGGGAATTAATTCCCGGTCTCAAAGCGCAAGTCGGTTGAAAACCGACTGGTTTTAGCGATCGCGCCTCAATTGCCACTATTCCATAAATCCCCAGTTTCTTCTCAAGGAAAAATCCTGAATTTGTTGAAGGGGGATCCTTTCAGGAATTGGGAGCGATGCTTGGCCCTCAACCGTCTTGTACCTATAATAAATACGCGATCGTGGGATCCCCTAAAAAGCGTTAGAAGGTGAGAAGAGCAATCATTTTTGTTAGAATGGGGATCTAAAACTTATCTCGAGATTCAACATGACCCAATCAACCATCAGTGAAGATCGCCTCGATCGCATTGAGCAAAAACTAGATCACTTGTCTAATACTGTAGATCACTTGTCTAATACTGTAGATCAGTTGTCTAATACTGTAGATCAGTTGTCCAGCACCGTGGGAAAGCTATCCGCAGACAATGAGAAATTCAATGATCGTTTTAGTAACTATCAACAGGCCACCCAGTGGGTTGTGCAACTTGCCTTTACTTTGATTGCCAGTGCCACAATTACGATCATCATCACGTCGGTCTTACGAAAATAGAATTTTATCTTAAAAACTTAAAAACGATTTCCCTTAAGTTTCACTAAGAATTGTGTTCCTTTCTGGAGTCGGATGCGATCGCGGGATCCCCAAAAGCGATCGTTGTGAGACTGGCATTTAGTAATTGCGTCCCGATTTATTCTCGGAAGATATAAAGTCAATAAACGATCGCTGCTTTCATAATTATTAATTATTAAAACTATGCCTAAACACTTTAACACTGCTGGCCCATGCCAATCCGATATCCACTATATGCTATCTCCCACAGCGCGACTGCCTGAGTTGAAAGCCTTAATTGATGGACGCAATTACTTTATCATCCATGCCCCGCGACAAGTGGGGAAAACCACTGCTATGATAGCCCTTGCCCAGGAATTAACTGCGAGTGGCCACTATACTTCTGTGATGCTGTCCTTAGAGGTGGGGGCACCTTTTTCCCAGGATCCGCACAAAGCCGAGCAGTCTATTTTAGCGGAATGGCGACAGTCACTCCGCTTTCGGTTACCTCCAGATTTACAACCCACTGAATGGCCAGCGACGGAAAGTAGTTCTCAACTGAGCACCTTTTTGAGTAACTGGGCAGCAACGGCTGATCGTCCTTTAGCTGTTTTTCTGGATGAAATTGATGCACTTAGCGACGAAACATTAATATTTGTATTACGACAATTGCGTTCTGGTTTTCCTAATCGTCCTCACGGATTTCCCCATTCTTTGGGGTTAATTGGAATGCGAGATGTGCGGGATTATAAAGTAAAATCTGGGGGCAGTGAACGCCTAAATAGCGCCAGCCCTTTTAACATTAAAGCAGAGTCCTTAACCCTCTCTAATTTTAGTTTTGATGAAGTTCAAGAACTCTATTTACAACATACAGAAGCCACGGGACAAATCTTCACTCCCGAAGCGATTCATCATGCCTTTTATTTAACCGATGGACAACCCTGGTTAGTTAATGCTTTAGCTCGTCAAGCTACAACTGTTTTAGTAAAAGATGTCAATCAACCTATTACGATTGATGTGATTAAACAAGCTAAGGAAATCCTTATTCAGCGTCAAGATACCCATTTAGATAGCCTTGCGGAAAGACTGCGGGAAGATCGGGTTAAAGCGATTATTCAGCCTATATTAGCGGGATCAGACTTACCGGATACTCCAGAAGATGATCGCCGTTTTGTACTGGATTTAGGTTTACTGAAGCGTAGTTCTTTGGGTGGACTAACTATTGCCAATCCCATTTACCAGGAAGTGATTCCTCGCGTGTTATCTCAAGGTAGTCAGGATAGTTTGCCCCAAATTCAACCCAGTTGGTTAAACACCGACCATAGTTTAAATCCTGAAAAACTCTTAAATGCTTTTCTTGACTTCTGGCGACAACATGGAGAACCGTTACTGAAAAGTGTGCCCTACCACGAGATTGCCCCCCATCTGGTATTAATGGCATTCTTACACCGTATCGTGAATGGGGGCGGTACGTTAGAGCGAGAGTACGCGATCGGTTCGGGTCGCATGGATATTTGTTTACGCTATGGTGTGGTGGTGATGGGCATGGAACTGAAGGTGTGGAAACCTGGTAAGAAAGATCCACTCCCCCAGGGACTCCAACAGTTAGATAAATATTTGGCAGGACTAGGACTGGATACGGGTTGGTTAGTGATTTTTGATCGTCGCCCTGATTTACCCCCCATTGAAGAACGTACTACTACAGAAGAAGTGGTCAGTCCAGGGGGTAGAGCGATCATAGTGATTAGAGGTTAATATGTCAATTTAATTTTGAGTTTTATTATTTAAAAACCGACTCTCCGCTAACTGTCTTGATGCAGTTAGTGGAGTAATATTGTATTCTTTAGAAATTGCAAATACCTGTTTTAATGTATTATATATATTCCTCACTCTTGCCAAGGAACTTTCTTCACTTAGCCCTATCATGCCATCATAAACATGAATTAAACCTCCAGCGTTAATTACATAATCTGGACAATAGACTATATTTCTATCTACTAATAGCTGACTATCTAATTCCTCATTCTCCAGTTGGTTGTTGGCTGCTCCTGCAATAATTTTAGCTTGCAATTTGGGAATGGTACAACTATTAATGATCCCCCCTAAAGCACAGGGAGCAAATATATCAACATCTAATTCATAAATTTCTTCCACATCTACAATATTTACCGGATATAACTTCTCAACTTCTGCCAGTTTATGATTAGATATATCGCTGACAAAAATTTCCACTTCCTGGTGGGATAAAATTTCACAAAGGTTTTTACCCACTTTGCCTACTCCTTGAATAGCCACTTTTAAGCCTTGGAGATTTTTCTTCCCCCAGTAAAAATCTACTGCTGCTTTCATCCCCGCTTCTACTCCCACTGCGGTAGGATAGCTAGAACCACCGTATGTGGATATTAACCCAATCATATAGGGTGTTTTTTCACCTATTTTATGGGCATCTTCCCAGGAAATATTTACATCTTGTCCAGTAATAAAACTCCCTCCAAAACTATTGACAAAACTTCCATAGGCATTAAATAACTTATCGGTTTTCTGTTCGGGATCTGCTATGATTACTGCTTTACCACCACCCATGGGAATATTGGCACAAGCTGCTTTATAGGTCATGGCATAACTCAAACGCAGGACATCTTTGAGAGCATCTTCTTCTGTGGAATATGGCAATAATCTTGTCCCCCCTAGGGCTACCCCCGAACCTAAATTAGTATTGTGGATGGCGACAATAGCTTTCAATCCTGATTCTTGGTCATAACAGAATGTTACTTGCTTGTGTCCCATTTCAGCAATTTTTAAAAATATTTCCATGGTATTTCCCTTACTCCTTATTGTGTTTTATTTCAAAGTTTGAGTAAATAGAGTTTTTAGTCTTTGTAAAGCTGGTGAAATATCATCTGCAGAAATTCTCACATCTAAAATGCTAAAATTTTCACTGTCTTTCGCTACACTCAAGGCTCTTCTTAGTTCTAATCCTGTATGAATTACAAAGCCATTGCCTCCTAAAACTTTAGCCAAATCAGCATAGTCAATTGTACTAATATTTACGAAGTCCGCATCCTCATGTCCCATGGCTCTTAAAGAAGCAAAAGAACCATTATTAATAATAATTACTATGGGGTTCATTCCCAGTCTTTTAGCTGTTAATAGTTCCATTCCTGTCATTTGGAATGCACCATCACCAACTAATGCCAACACCCGACGAAAGGGATCTGCTAATTGAGCACCTATTATTCCCGGAATGGCAAAACCCATGCTCGCATAAAAAGCGGGAGCTAAATAGCTTGTTCCTTGTTTGGTTTGAATATCATCTGCTGCAAATAAACTGTCTCCTACATCGGTAATAATTATGGTTTTATGATCAATAAATTGATTAATTTCATAAATTAATCCACCCATAGATATATTATCTATTTTTTCCTCTACTCGCGGGTGCATCCTATAAGTATTTGGGAATTGAAAATGTGGTAAATGGGGATTTTTTAATAGTCCCGCAATGAAGTCGGTAAATAAAATGTTCTGATATTCATGATGTTTAATAGCAATCCGTTCTGAGGTGGCAGATATGGTATGTTTTTGGTTAATATGGGCAGTAAACATTCCTAGGTTAATATCTGTCATGAATACCCCTAACATTAATAAACAGTCGGATTCTTCCACTATTTTGTTAATATTTTCGTCTCCCGCTTCACCATTGTAAATCCCTAGATATTGGGGATGGGTTTCTGGAAATACTGATTTTCCTAACATGGTGGCACAAATCGGTACGCCCAATTTTTCTGCAAGTGCTAACAGTTCTACTTGTAACCCAAAACGGTGTACTTCCACGCCCGCTATAATTACTGGTGATTTGGCTTTTTCTAGTATTTCTAATGTCTCTGATACCGCCTCCTTTAAGGTATCTCTATCCGTGTGCTTTATTGGTACTCGTTCATACTCCGCCTCCGGTAACTCCGCGTATACCATATCACGGGGTATTTCTAAATATACAGGACGTTTAAACGTTTTTGCATAATCAATAGCACGATGTATTTTTCTCTCGGCTGTTTCTACATCAGTAATAGCACTAGCATAAACTGTTACTTCTTCATAAACTCGTCTTTGACTGTCAAAGGTTTTTACTTTGTGGTGTAGTAAGCTATCCTGTCTTCTTTCTTTTATTCCTGGACTACCACTTAAAATTACTAATGGTGACTTCTCTGCATAGGCACCTGCTACAGCATTAACCATGTTTAAGCCACCTACTCCATAGGTAACTACTGCCAAACCTAAACCACGAATACGGGCATAAACGTCAGCAGCAAAACCTACACTTGGTTCATGGGTCATAATTACTGGCTTAATTTTGCTTTCTTTTAAGGCATCATACAAGGTAAGGGCAAAATCACCGGGTATGCCAAATGCGTGTTCTATACCGTGCTGGTGTAAGATATGAAATATATGAGGTGCTAATTGCAGCATTTTTATTTTTCCCACATTGGTTGAGTTATGTTATTAAGCTTCTCCGGTCTAAAGACACGGAGATTTCTGAAGAGTCCATAAACGAACTTTCTGAGGCTGGCTTAAACAGCCTCTACTGATTCCGCTAAGATCAATTCCTAGCATCACCGCTACTTTTTTCAAAATATTAGCAGCACCATTACAGTCCGCATTAATTTTGAACCCATCAGAAGTTTCATATACTCCACGACTAACTCGTTTCCCGCTTGCTTCCCACCCTTCGGGTTTTTCACCG
>NZ_LMVE01000132.1:0-65098 GCF_001432185.1 Cylindrospermopsis sp. CR12
TCTTAAATCCAATACTAAATCTACTTCTAAACTAGTTAGGTCTAGGCTTTGTAGCGTATCACTACCCTCTCCCCCGTCAATACTGTCCCCAGCTTTAGCACTGACTACTATGTCATCCCCTGTTCCCCCGTTAATAACCTGACGACCTGTGCCACCATCAATGGTATCGTTACCATGCCCACCCTCAATTTCATCGTCTCCCCCTTCCCCTTTCAGGATGTCGTTGCCATCTCCACCCCTGATGAGGTCATTGCCATCTCCTCCTGCAATATCATCATTTCCCTCACCCCCAATCAGCTTGTCATCTCCACCATAGCCCCTTAGGTAGTCTGCATAAGCTGTCCCCGTAATCTCAAATATGTCTATATTGCTATAGTTTACTAGTATCTCACGGCCCCACCCAGCGGATACAGGGCGATACGCTTCAAAACTATCTGCCCACATGTTAGTTACCCCATAGCCAGCGTAATTTAAATATCCAAAACTAGCACTGCTATAATCCGCAATTAGGGTGTCTATACCACCCCCACTATTAATACTGCCATTGCTTACTAATAAATTACCAGTAGCTATTATAGTATCATAACCACTGCCTAGGGTCACAGATGATATGCTCTCAAAATTGTTAATGCGGGTGTTATTATCTCCACTTATCTGTTCTGTGGCTCTTAAATCCAATACTAAATCTACTTCTAAACTAGTTAGGTCTAGGCTTTGTAGCGTATCACTACCCTCTCCCCCGTCAATACTGTCCCCAGCTTTAGCACTGACTACTATGTCATCCCCTGTTCCCCCGTTAATAACCTGACGACCTGTGCCACCATCAATGGTATCGTTACCATGCCCACCCTCAATTTCATCGTCTCCCCCTTCCCCTTTCAGGATGTCGTTGCCATCTCCACCCCTGATGAGGTCATTGCCATCTCCTCCTGCAATATCATCATTTCCTTCACCCCCAATTAGCTTATCATCTCCACTGTAGCCCCTTAGGTAGTCTGCATAAGCTGTCCCCGTAATCTCAAATATCTCTATATTGCTATAGTTTACCAATATCTCACGGTTCCAATTCCACAACCTAGGCAATAAAGCTTCAAAACTATCGGTATACATGTTAGTTACCCCATAGCCAGCGTAATTTAAATATCCAAAACTAGCACTGCTATAATCCGCAATTAGGGTGTCTATACCACCCCCACCATCATATGTATCGTTACTTACTAATGCGCTCCCTAACAATTCTAGCCTATCATTGCTGTTACTACCAGTGAAGGTTGCTTGCTCAATTTTAATCACTTCACCACCTAGAGCTATAACAGCAGAATCATCCTCTGCTCTTAGGTTTCTCAAACTCTCATCATCCAGAGTTTTACCCAAGACTAGGGCTGCAAAAATCTCTCCCTCATCACCTGGGGTATCTTTGGCATTCACCTGGGCATCAATGTGATGACCATATTCTTCTAACAGCACTAGCACTAAATCAGCAAGTTTAGCAGCTACCACAAACTGCTCTGACATATATATTTTATCTGTATCTATACTATATGCTCCTAAACTGATGCCCAGTACCTCCTGGTTGACTATCTCTACTAGCGGTAATGCTCCCTTATCTCCTAGTCTCCATTGAGTACGCAGTTCTTTTACCCGCAGCTGATTGTATGTTTGCCCAAAGGCTGTGTCAAATATTTTCCAAAAGTTGGACTGCCCGGCAAATTCTTGCAGGGTCTCAATTAGTGAGGTTAACGCATTATTTAATTTGTTCCTGACCTGATTTTGCTGACTCATTTTTTTATCCTCCCTGGCTAGTAAACTGCAAAATATCAACAATAGGTTTCTTCAACCTAACTTACGTTGGTCTTGTATTTAATTCCACCCACTTAAGTTTAGGAGAAATGCGATCGCCTGCACATGATTCCGGAAAAAGAGCGATCGCTTGCGGTTTTGATATAGTGGAGTAAGATACCCTGTAGGATTAACGAATGCGCTCTTCCCATTTTCTATCCCTCCCATGCTTTCCCCTGATCTAAAATCTCGCCTTTCTCAACCTTTAAAAATCGGCTCCTTTGAGGTTAAAAGCCGGGTTCTACAGTCCCCCTTGTCTGGGGTGACGGATTTAGTGTTTCGTCGCTTGGTGCGTCGCTATGCGCCGGATTCCATGATGTACACTGAAATGGTTAATGCTACGGGTTTACATTATGTTAAACAACTACCCAAAATCATGGAGGTGGACCCTAATGAGCGCCCTATTAGTATTCAGTTATTTGATTGTCGTCCTGATTTTTTAGCAGAAGCAGCAGTGAAAGCAGTAGCAGAGGGTGCAGACACTGTGGATATTAATATGGGCTGTCCGGTGAATAAAATCACTAAAAATGGTGGCGGGTCATCTTTATTACGACAACCAGAGGTAGCAGAAGCTATTGTGAGGGAAGTGGTCAAAGCGGTAAATGTCCCGGTTACGGTGAAAACTCGTATTGGCTGGAGTGATAAAGAAATTACTATTCTAGATTTTGCCAAACGGATGGAAGATGCGGGGGCAAAAATGATTACTGTCCATGGTAGAACTCGTGCCCAGGGTTATAATGGTAATGCTCGTTGGGAATGGATAGCTAAGGTTAAACAAATACTTTCTATTCCAGTGATTGCTAATGGGGATATTTTTTCTGTTGCTGCTGCTGTTAAATGTTTGGCAGAAACTGGAGCAGATGGTGTAATGTGCTCCCGTGGAACTTTGGGATACCCCTTTCTAGTAGGTGAGGTGGATCATTTTTTAAAAACTGGGGAATTATTACCTCCCCCTACTCCCACTCAACGCCTAGAATGTGCTAGAGAACATTTGTATGCTTTGTGGGAATATAAGGGCGATCGCGGGGTACGTCAAGCTCGTAAACATCTTACCTGGTATGCGAAAGATTTTATGGGAGCAGCAGACTTACGAGGGAAGTTAAGCACTATAGAAACTGTACAACAGGGGTTAGACCTAATTGATAAAGCTATAGAAGGTCTCAGAATCCTACCGCTCATTAATGTCTAACCAAACCACTCAGACCTTAACAATCTGGGTAGGTGGGGTGAGCGTGCATGACTCCCCGATAAATCTGGGGTATTCTCGCGGGTTAAGATAAATTTTGAACGAATGATCGGTGGTTTAATGTAATATAGCTAGATGATTGTCCTAGCTACATAACTCCCAATGGTAAAAAATAACTACTCAAAATCCGCACGGGAGATTTTTAATATCTCCAGGTGGGCGATTAAATTTTCATGGCTGACGGTATGCTTCTGGATTGGGGTAACAGCAGCAGGCCTGTTAGCTTTTAGTTCCCTAAAATACGCACTTTTCCCAGATATTACTTTCCCTGTGGTTGTGGTAAATGCTCAAGCACCAATCACCTCAGCTATAGAAACAGAAGAAAAGTTAACTAAACCAATAGAAGCAAGTTTAAAATCTATACCAGGAATTGATAATATTCGTTCTTCTACATATCCAGGACAAAGTGCTATTAGCCTTTTATTTGCAGTTGGCACAAATTTAGAAGGTTCTACTCAAAAAACTACAAGTGTACTCAAGGGCGTAAAACTACCAGCAGGAGCAAGTTATAAAATTATTCCCTTGAATCTAAATGAGTCCTCAGTGGTAAGTTATGCCATTGAAAGTGAATCTAAAAACCTAGATGACTTGCATCAACTGGCAAAAACAAAAATTGTACCGACAATTGAAAACCTAGCGGGGGTACTCAAGGTCTCACTATTGGGCGCTGCACCAAAATCCGCTTTACCGAACACTAGCAGCTTAATTTCAGACAATGGAAATTTAATCAGATTTAATGGCAAAGATGTATTAGCATTTCAGGTGGTAAAACGTGGAGATGCCAATACCTTAGAAGTAGTAGATAAAGTGGAACAAGAAGTCAACAAGCTACGCTCTAGTCTGAAAAGTGTCACATTCACTCTAGCAGCTACTCAAGCAGACTATATTCGCGAAGCTACCCAATCAACTATAAATGCGTTAATAGAAGCTATCATCCTAGCAGTTGTGGTCATTTTTCCCTTTTTATGGAGTTGGCGAGCTACTTTAATTTCTGCTTTAGCAATTCCCATATCTTTACTAGCTACATTGATTGTGATGGCCTATTTTGGCTTTAACTTAGAAACAATTACCTTGTTAGCTTTAGCTTTAATCATTGGTAGTGTAATTGATGATGCTATTATTGATGTAGAAAACATACTACGTCATATTCAAAATGGTCAAAGTTCAAAAGAAGCGGCACACTCAGCTACTGATGAAATCGGTCTAACAGTAGTAGCAGCAACTGCTACAGCTATAGCTGTTTTCTTACCCATTGGTTTAATGGGGGGTGTGGTTGGACAATTTTTCAAACCGTTCGGAATTACTGTTTCTGCAGCTTATATTGCTTCTACATTGGTAGCGCGTACTCTCTCACCGGTATTATCCATTTACTGGCTTAAACCGCCTAAAAAAAGTTACTCCCTGGGACCAATGAGAGGTAAAAAACAGGATTTATTATCAAGTTTGACGAATGTGGGGGACTATGTTAACCAATCCTATGCCAATTTACTGTACTGGTCTCTCAATCACCGAAAAATTGTCATCCTATTGGCTATACTGAGTTTTGTGGCCGGTCTTGCTATTATCCCGTTTATTCCCAAAGGTTTTATACCCAAGTTAGACCGAGGTGAGTTTAATATTAGCTATACTGCACCACTACCAAAAATCCCTGATTTGTCAGCATTACAGCAGTTAAGAACTGCTCAGGATCCTACCGAACCCCTAATTGCCCTCCCTAATCCGCTTCAAGATTCCCTAACAGTGGCAAAAAAACTGGAAGCAGTTGTGAGAAAATACCCAGATGTAGAAACAGTATTTACTACAGTTGGTTCCCGTGGAGGTGAGCCCAATAAGGGCAATCTTTATGTGAAATTAAAAAAAGACCGCCAGCTGAAAACTGCCCAACTACAGGATCAATTACGACAAACTTTACCTAAAATTCCTGGTGTAAATACTAGTGTGGAAGATATTCAATTTGTAGATACTGGAGGAGATAAGCCATTACAAGTGGCCCTGCGCGGCAACGATTTAGCAACTTTAAGTTCAGTATCTAAAAAGATTAAAGAACGTATTATTAACCTACCCGGATTTGCTGATGTGACGGTGACGGGAGATGGCAATCCAAGGAACCAAGTTTTGCAAATCGAACGACTTAATCAGCAGCGAGTGGTCTATATCAGTGCTAATCTGGGTGGCAATTTAACTCTTGGTGATGCTACTGATAGAATTGTGACGGAAGCCAAATCTCTTTTACCTGCTGGTGTAACTCTAGATTTAGGAGGAGACTCTGCTAGACAAAATGAGGTGGTGGGTAGTTTTGTGTCAACCTTACTCTTATCAGCTTTGTGTATTATTCTGGTCTTGGTTTTATTGTTCAAAAGTTGGGTAGATCCTCTGGTTATTGGTGCTTCCTTACCTTTGGCATTAGTAGGAGCTATGTTGGCCTTATTATTCACTAAGAGTGATTTTGGTATGATCTCTCTAATCGGATTTGTGTTTTTGCTAGGACAGGCAAATAAAAATGCAATTTTGTTGGTAGATTATATCAACCAACTACGCCGAGCTGGAATGAAACGCACACAAGCTATTTTGCAAGCAGCACCTGTCAGACTTAGACCAATTATGATTACTACTTTTTCCACCATTTTGGGAATGTTACCTATTGCTTTGGGCTTTGGTGCAGGATCTGAGTTACGATCCCCCATGGCAATTGCGATCGCTGGAGGTTTGGTTACTTCTACTATTCTCAGTCTAGTTGTTGTACCAGTTGTTTATGCCATTTTAGATGATTGGTTTCCCAGGAAGAGTATGAATTGAACTACCAGAACTAAAGATATGACTGATATTCTAATTCTTTCTAATGGACCAGGAGAAGTAACAACTTGGGTACGTCCTGTGGTCATAGCTCTCAGAGAACAATTGGGCAATGATATTTCTCAGGTGAGAATTTCTGTGATTTTATCACCCTGTCCCCATGCTACTGGTAAGGAAGCTAGGATCGCTAAGTCCTATCCACAGGTGAATAGGGTTCAAGCTCCTGAACACTTCTGGGAGTTTGTATTCACGGGCAAAACTGCGGAAAATTGGGATTGGCGTAAAAAAGGTGTGGTGATATTTCTGGGGGGAGATCAGGTTTTCTCTGTAATTGTTGGCAGAAGGTTGGGATACAAAACCCTAGTTTATGCGGAATGGGAAGCTAGATGGCATGGTCTAATTGACTGTTTTGCAGTTATGAACTCCCAGGTGATGAAAAATGTTTCACCCAAGCATATTCATAAGTTTCATGTTGTGGGCGACTTGATGTTAGAAGCTGCTAATAAGGATTATGTAACTTCAAAGTCCCCTAGTTTAGATACTGGAACCCCCTTGGTTGGACTTTTGCCCGGATCCAAACCTGCTAAGTTGACTCAGGGTGTGCCCCTAGAATTAGCTATAGCCGAATATATTTATGCTAAAAGACCCCATACCAAGTTTTTTATACCCGTAGCACCGACTCTAGATTTACTGACCTTGGCCAGTTTTGCCAATCCTCAAAAAAACAAGTTTGCCCAATCCTTTGGTTTTCAAGGTGCATACTTAAAGGATAATTATCTAGAAACTTCTGAGGGGTTAATGGTAGAATTGACTCAAGAAAACCCCGCTTATCACTTGTTATCTTCCTGTGCTATTTGTTTAACTACGGTGGGAGCAAACACTGCTGAACTGGGAGCTTTAGGTGTACCAATGATTGTGTTATTACCTACCCAACAATTAGATGCTATGCGCTCTTGGGATGGTCTACCGGGACTGCTGGCAAATTTACCCGTTGTGGGTTCCAGTTTGGCAAAATTGATTAATTGGTGGTTCCTCCGAAATAAGGGTTTACTGGCCTGGCCTAATATTTGGGCGGGGCGAGAAATTGTCCCGGAATTGGTTGGTAACTTGGCACCTCACGCGGTGGGAGAAATGGTTTTAGACCTGTTAGAAAATCCTCTCAAATTGGCTCAAATGAAACACCAATTACTAACAACTAGGGGTGAAAGTGGCGCTGCGAAACGTTTGGCCCAGCTGGTAGGGACTTTGTTATCTGCTTGATATTTGATCATATCTGTTTCTGATTTGTTGTATGTCTTGCCACATTAACCACTTGGGGGACCCTTGCTCTTTAGAAGGGTTACGTAATAGATAGGAAGGATGAAAAATGGGCATACATAAGCGTCCTTCCCATTCTAACCACTGCCCGCGAATTTTCGTAATTGGCAGCTTGCTACCTGTAACCCCTTTTACAGCAGTAGCACCTGTTAATAAAATGATTTTTGGATCAATCAGGCGGATTTGTTCTAATAGGTACGGTCTACAAGCATCACTTTCCTCTGAAGTAGGAACTCGGTTTTCCGGTGGACGACATTTGACAATGTTGCATATATACACATCCTGCTCTGTGGTCAAATTCACGGATGCCAGGATTTTATCTAACAACTGTCCAGATTTACCCACAAATGGCAAGCCAGTTTCATCTTCATGTTGTCCTGGTGCTTCGCCAATAATCATGATTTTAGCTTGTGGGTTTCCCCTTCCTACCACTGCATGAGTGCGATTTTTACCCAGTCCACACCGATGACAATTTTCACAGTGGAGTGTTAACTCGTTCACATTTACATAGGTTCCCACGGGAACGGGAATTTTGGCATCAGTGGGAATCAGCCCCTTTTGGTCAAGGACTGATTCGTTAAATAGACTTAGTTGGGTGTCGCTGTTCATGAAGATGGCTTTCAACTGTTCCTGGTAGTTTCTATAGCGCCTCGGGTGGGGAAATTTGAGGACCGAAACAACTTCCTATTTTACCATGCTGTATGGGACTTTGATGATTAACATTTGTGGCTTTTTCACCTGACCCACATGATGATGACAAGGAAGGATTAATTGATTGGAAATTTTTGATCCCTTGATTATTTGCCTGTTCGTACATCATGGATAACCCACCTAGAGCACTAGCTACAAGAGCTGTATACCCCAAATATAAGTGAGTCGAACTAAGTTCCATGTTCAATGATCGAGAAGGCTTTTTATTTTTATACCAAGATGGTAGAATTGATTTACAATTGTCGCTTATGGGCAAAGAATTAGCCAAATTAGCTCCATTTAATCCCAAAGCATTACCCATAATTCTAATGAAGCCCCGAATTAACACATCTTCGGGCAATTTTTCCACCTCCCCATTTTCCACTGCTGCCATCTGATTTGGTGATATATAAGTATACATAGTTAGTTTATGTAGGGTTAACCCTTGAGATTCCCTAGCTTTTTTCAGTTGTGCACCTATTTGACGTAAGGCTTCTAATCTCTCTTCCTCCGCTTTTTTTGCAACTAGTTGACTTTTGGAAAGTTTTTGATTTTGCCATGGCCACTTTTTGAATGTTTTTTGTGGATCCGGTTTGTTTTCGCCTTTCACCCTGTCTGGTTTTTGCTCGCTTTTTGGTTTTGGACTCGGATCATTTGGCTGTGATCTATTTTCCAAAACTTGTTCAGATATCTTAACCGTTTGATTGCTGAGTTCTTTTATATCATTACTATCAGTAGAATCATTTTTGCTACTGTCCGTGCTAGTAGCGGATTGTTTGGTGACAAATCGCTCAAAAGTTAGCGCGATCGCTTCTCTACTAATAGCTTGTATTAACTTATTAAAATTAGTGAGCTGTTCATGAGATATGTCAAATAGTTTCTGTGCTTTATCCACAACCGCACGGTAAGCATGGCTATGATACAGCTGGGATTCTACCTCTTTAAGCAGCGATCGCAATTCTTCCTTACTGATTGGCTCAGTGGGATGCCCGGGAACATTTAGGGAGTAAGCAGATGCGGTAGTCATGATTTGAATCTCTTAGTTTTTTTTGTGAGAACATTACTTTTATACTGTTTATTCTGGGATTAATGGTCACATCAGGATTTTTATCCCTAGGGTCTTAAGTTAAGTAAGTGGGTGGAATTAAATATAAGATGAACGTAGGTTGGGTTGAAGTGTGAAACCCAACACCCGCCATCGCCAACCCGTCCTACAAATAATTGTGCCTCCCTACTTAGGTCAATTAAGACTCCCGATAAAATGACTGTAATTATTCGGATATCATGGCAGTTTTTAAATGCCAGTTATTTGACTGCTCATAGGCGTAGGCTACCTGAAAAAGTTGATCCTCCCTTAGCACCTTCCCAATTAATTGCATTCCAATTGGTAAACCCTTGCTATCAAAACCACAGGGCACGCTAATTGCAGGCAATCCAGCTAGATTAACAGGAATAGTCATTAGGTCATTGAGATACATACTTAAAGGGTCTGTTATTTTTTCCCCAGCTTTAAATGCTGTGGTTGGTGCTGTGGGGGTTAGTAGAACATCAACTTTAGTAAATGCCTGTTCAAAATCTTCCTTTATCAAAGTACGAACCTTTTGGGCTTTTAAGTAATAAGCATCATAATAGCCTGCACTTAAAGCATAAGTACCAATCATAATTCGTCGTTTAACTTCTGGTCCAAATCCTATGGCACGGGTGCGGTTATACATGGATAACAAATTATCCGGATCCTGGGCGCGAATCCCATATTTCACACCATCATAACGAGCAAGGTTGGCTGATGCTTCTGACGGAGCAATGATGTAGTAACTGGGAACCCCATAGCGGAAACGAGGACAGGAGATTTCCTGGATTTCTACCCCTAAATCTCTTAATTGGGCGATCGCCTGGTTGACTGCTGAGGAAACCTCCTCATCTAGACCCTCACCAAAGGTTTCCCTAATTACCCCCACTTTGAGTTTTTTCTCTTTTAAATCCGGGGTTAAATTGGCAGTGTAATCGGGAATTTCCACTTTTAAACTGGTGGAGTCGTGAGGATCATAACCGGCGATCGCATTTAACAAAATTGCTGCATCTTCCACGGTTCTACCAAAAGGACCTATTTGATCCAAAGAAGAAGCATAAGCAACCAATCCGTAGCGAGAAACCAGTCCATAAGTAGGTTTCATCCCTACCACACCACAAAAAGAAGCTGGTTGACGGATTGATCCTCCCGTGTCCGAACCCAGGGATACCACACATTCTGCTGCTGCTACTGCTGCTGCTGAACCTCCGGAGGAACCACCGGGAACTGTGGATATATCCCAAGGGTTAGCAGTGGTTTGATAGGCGGAATTTTCCGTAGAACTCCCCATGGCAAACTCATCCAAATTAGTCTTTCCTACTGTCACTGCTCCCATCTGATTTAACTTTTGAGTTACCGTTGACTCATAAGGGGGGATAAACCCTTCCAGAATTTTTGACCCGCAGGTGGTGACAATACCTTTGGTACATAGGTTATCTTTCACACCAATAGGTATGCCCGCCAAAATGCTAATTTCTTCCCCTGAAGCAATCTTACCATCTACATTACCAGCTTGTGCTAAAGCATGTTCCGCAGTAATATTCAAAAAACTGTGTAGCTTTGGTTCTAAAAGGTGAATCCGTTCTAGGTAGTCTTGGACAATTTCAATAGCGGAACGTTCTTTACTGACTAGCTGTTGGTGTAATTGGCGAATGGATGGCATAGATAAATAAATAAAGTAATCAATAATTTTCTTTGGTCTTGTTAAGCTGACCAGTCTGGAGACCCATTGTAATTTCCCGACTGTAACATATATTTTTTCCAAAGTTGAGTAACTCTTCAAAAATTTTCCACAAACCTGGTGTGGATCACCTTTAAATATATTAAATACAAATTGAAGAGAATAAATTCGCTTTAGCTATTGTATCTTGACTAATGAACACCAAGGAATTAATATTTAAAAAGGCATTAGTTAAGCATTGTGGCTATTTGTGGAAAAAGTTGAGCGAGTAGTTGAAAAAATGCGGCTATATGTGAGAAGATAGTTATTTGTGTTAAATTCCTCCCGGCTTTACTGTTTGTAAAATTATGGCTAAGAGCAAAGGTGCCCGCATAATAGTGACACTAGAATGCACCGAGTGTCGAACAAATCCAGACAAGCGTTCTCCAGGCGTTTCTCGCTATACTAGCACCAAGAATCGTCGGAACACGACCAGTCGGTTAGAGCTGAAAAAGTTCTGCCCCCATTGTAATAAGCATACTGTTCACAAGGAAATTAAGTAAAAAATGAGCTATTATCGTCGTCGTCTGTCACCTATTAAACCAGGAGAACCCATAGACTATAAAGATGTTGAGTTACTGCGTAAATTCATGACAGAACGTGGTAAGATCCTACCAAGAAGGATTACTGGGTTGACATCTCAGCAACAACGGCAATTAACTTTGGCGATTAAACGAGCCCGCATTCTAGCCCTGTTGCCATTTATCAATGCCGAAGGGTAAAGCTGTTGGGTGATTTTACCGCGCTGAGAATACAAGCCGTGCTTCTAGGAGGGCCTTTCCTGGGAAACAGGCTTGTTATTTTGAGTGAACCAGTGTATAGTATATAAATAGTTGGCATGAGGCGTGGGCAAGACCTTAAGCGGATGGTAAGCAATCGTAAGACTACTTAGGTAGCAAGTTTCTAACTAAAAGTTCAAGGTCAAGCCTCTAGTCAGATGTTTATAAGCCGTTAGAACGTAATATGGTCAAGTTATACTAAGTTATATAAGTTTAGATAGCTTTATCCACAAACAAACAAGCGGCAGCTGTTAGTCCAGTCAAATTGCCTAATCGAGTGTTAAGATATAGAATTTAAAATTACTAGAAAGTAAGAAGGTTGTGGAGAAGGGGACGCTGGTTGAATTTAGGGTTCAAGGCGATCGCCGACTGGGAGTGGTAGATCGTCCAGACGGTAAGACTCGTTGGTTTGTAGTGGATGAAAGGGGTCAATCCCACAGCCTGGCACCCCGACAAATAACCTATATCATTAGTAACGGAGAGGGTTATAAGTCAACACAGATTCCCAGGTTTTTGGAGCAGGTTGAACCGTACTTAGATCCATCTAGTCTAGAGGTAGCCTGGGAATTGTTGGTAGCTGAGGGAGAAAGTGTCACCCCCAGTCAAATGGCAAATCTACTGTTTTCTGAGACCTTACCATACCAGTGTTATGCCGCCCATTGCTTACTATCGGATGACAAACTATTTTTCAAGCAAAAGGGAGAAGTTTATGAACCGCGTAGTGCTTCCCAGGTAGCAGAAAGAAAACACCAGATAGAAGTAGAAACCCAAAAAGCTCAAGGACAACAGGAATTTTTACTCCGAGTAGAACGGGCACTCAAAGGTGACACAGTAGAATGGCAAAAGTCTGACCGTCAACGTTTAGATGCCCTGGAAAAATATGCTACTTTAGTAGCCGATATTATACGTATGGGGGTAAATTCGGAATCTTTGGTGCGTAACTATCCACCTCCAGGTTCCGTATTAGAAACTATGAATATGCTGGGACGTTCTGCAACTCCCCCAGCAGCTTTGCAATTACTGGTCGACCTAGGGTGGTGGAGTCCCCATGAAAACCTATTCCTGCGTCGTTCCTCAATTCCCATTCAGTTCCCTAGCAAAATATTAGAAGTGGCGCAAGAAATTTTGGATTCCCCACCAGCGGATTTAGATGTTAACCGGTTAGACCTCAAGCATCTTAAAGTCTACACTATTGATGATGAAAGCACTACAGAAATAGATGATGGTTTAAGTTGTGAATTGCTGGAGGATGGAAGACAACGGGTCTGGATACATATTGCTGATCCCACCCGGTGGTTAATACCAGAAGACGAGCTAGATCTAGAGGCCAGGAGACGGGGTAGTACGGTTTACCTACCCACAGGAATGATCCCCATGTTTCCAGAAGTGTTGGCCACAGGTCCCATGAGTCTGATACAGGGAAGGCTTTGTTGTTCCCTCAGCTTCAGCGTAATTCTAGATGATAGTGGTGGGGTTGCAGAGTATAGTATTCATCCCTGCTTAATTAAACCTACCTATCGCCTGACCTACGAAGATGTAGATGAAATGCTAGATTTGGCAGTGCAAGCAGAACCAGAAATTCAAGCGATCGCCGGTTTAGCACAGAAAAGGAAAACCTGGAGGAACAACCAGGGAGCAATCAGTATTACTATGCCAGAAGCGATGATCAAAGTCAAAAATGATGAGATCAGCATAGACATATTGGATGAGTCCCCATCTCGACAATTAGTGGCGGAAATGATGATTTTAGCGGGAGAAGTAGCAGCACGTTATGCTAAAAGCCATAATATTCCCCTACCCTTTCGTGGTCAACCTCAACCGGAACTACCACCGGAAGAGGAATTACTGCAACTCCCTCCAGGGTTTGTGAGATTTTGCGCTCTACGTCGATGTATGCCAAAAAGCGAGATGAGCACAACCCCCCTACGTCATGCAGGTTTAGGACTAGACACTTATACTCAGGCTACTTCCCCTATTCGTCGTTACAGCGACTTACTCACCCACTTTCAACTCAAAGCCCATTTAAGGGGTGAAGAACCACCTTTTTCTGCTGAACAAATCAGAGAGGTGATGATGACTGTGAGCAATACCACCCAAGAATTAACCATGGTAGAACGGCAAACCAACAGATACTACGCCTTAGAATACCTACGTCGTCATCTAGAACAAGTATGGGAGGTGATAGTTTTGATGTGGTTAAGGGAAGATAGTAATCTGGCATTGATTTTATTTGAGGATCTAGGTTTACAACTACCAATGATGTTTAAGCGCTCTGTAAAATTAGGTGAAAGGGTATTAGTCAAGGTAGCTCTTGCAGACCCGCAAAAAGATATCATCCAGTTTCAAGAAATAGTGTATCAAGACGTTGTAAATTAAGTCTTGTCCATACTATTACGTATAATCCAAGTAGAGGAGATGCAAATTTGATTGATTAGCCCTAGAAAATCTGACGATGGATATTTTGGGTTAGTAGGTTGTAAAATAGCCCTAAGTTTTTGTCACACAACCGTACAATCACTGATATGACCTATTGTCTGAGAATAAGTGACCTACCAGAAAATGAGCGTCCGAGGGAAAGACTAATTACCCATGGGGCGAAGGTTTTAGCTACTGCGGAACTGATTGCCATTCTACTAGGAACAGGACAAGGTCCTGGTAAACTATCCGCCGTAGGTTTGGGTCAACACATACTACAAGAACTGGGAAAAGATCAAGGGGATCCCCTAGCTGCTTTGCGGGATGCTACCCCTGCTCAGTTGACTGAAATTCACGGTGTGGGATCTGCAAAGGCCACATCGATTCTAGCTGCGGTGGAACTAGGAAAAAGAGTTTTTCTATCTCGTCCTGCGGAGGGAGCGATTATTGACAGTCCCATAGCAGCTGCGGCTACCCTGAGTCAAGACTTAATGTGGCAAAGTCAAGAAAAATTTGCAGTTTTACTATTAGACGTGAAAAATCGGTTTTTAGGAACGAAAATAATTACCATTGGTACTGCAACTGAAACCTTAGCGTCTCCCCGGGACATTTTTCGAGAGGTAATTCGACACGGTGCAACACGTATGATCATTGCCCATAATCATCCTTCGGGTAATTTAGAGCCTAGCCAAGCAGATATAGACTTGACCAGACAATTGCTATCAGGCGCACAGCTGTTAAATATTCCCATATTAGACCATCTGATATTGGGTAATGGCAATCATCAAAGTTTGCGAGAGATTACTAGTCTTTGGGATGATTTCCCCCAGGAGAATTAGTGGGTCTTTAGGATATGATTATGTCATCCCTGGCGTGGATTTATCTTCCAGCTAGGTGAAATCAATTTATGTACTTATTGTAATGGAAGTAATTCAGCTTAACCAAGTTTCCCTGTGGAGAAGAACACAAGAAGAGTTTTCCTACGATTTAAAAAGAACCCTACTTTCCATTGTGGAAGGTAAATATCGTAAACCCGTGAAAAAATTAGTTTTAGATAATATAAATTTAGTTGTAAAACAAGGGGAGAAAATTGGAATTATTGGTGCTAATGGTTCTGGGAAATCAACACTTTTAAAAATCATTTGTGGCATTTTGCAACCCACCCAGGGCAAGGTACGTATCAATGGCAAAATAGCACCTTTAATCGAATTAGGCGCGGGTTTTGATCCTGATATTTCCGTTATGGATAATATTGTACTTTACGGAGTATTATTAGGATTTTCTAGATCGGAAATGAAAGCAAGAGCATATTCAATTTTAGAATTTGCCGAATTGCAAGATTATGCTTTAGTTCCCGTTAAAGGATTATCCTCTGGGATGGTAGCAAGGTTGGGTTTTGCTATTGCTACGGATGTACAACCAGACATTCTAATTTTAGATGAAGTCTTATCTGTGGGAGATGAAAGATTTAAGCATAAATGTCAACAGCGGATTGAAAGATTTTGGAATGCGGATGCAACAGTTTTAGTGGTCTCCCATGATTTAGAGTTTGTTAAACATTCTTGTCAAAGAATAATTTGGTTAGATCATGGACAGATAAAATATATGGGTGATGGACAGCATGCTGTTCAGTCTTATTTAACTGGTACAGGAGGATTGTAACTCATGGGAAGACCCACGAGTTAGCGAGGAAACTAATTAATCACAATATGTCTTACCAGAATACTCATAACCTCCCCAGGGTTACCAGTTGGCGTGAGATCACTCCAATCAGTTGCATTGGCATAACCAAGCACGTGTAGATAGTGAATCGTACTAATAACCGCCTTTTTCGAGCCAATCAATAGGTGTTTTAGCGGTTCCCGGTGACCAGCTTGTGAAACCACCCTAGAGTCATCAACATTGCTGATAAAGTTTCTGGTGTGTGCCATAATTTATGTGCCTCCATGTTGGGGTGTAAGGTGATCAGAGGTTTCCGCCAAGAAATAGAGATCACCTTACTTTTTCCTAATTATAAAACTATTTGAACAGACATGCAAGTAGTTTATAGAAAATAATTAATAATTTTTGTAAAATTTTTCGACTTGTCAAGCATAAATGAAAAATGCCAGAATCTGGCACTCCCTAATGGGAGATCGCCAAGCACCCCGGTTAGGTAGAGAAAACTCAATATATCCCGTGGGTTTGTTGGGTTTCGTTCCTCAACCCAACCTACAATGACCTGCGATAAGACTGCGCTTTTAGATCGGGAATTGATTCCCGGTCTCCCCCACAGACTTAATTGGGGAATTAATGTACTTCAACACTATGATGGAAAACTAGAGTCAAAAATGGTTAAAGATTACGATTAATACATAATATTGACTTTTTAATTAAGTGTTTATTCGGTTTGCATCTTGATTATTGATTTGCCATAACAGTACAAACAGGATATTCACAAGGATGTGTTTATCCTTTAGATAAAGAACAAAAAATTTATGGTTAATCAACTGGAATTGCCCTCTCTCCATCAGATTCCTCGCCAGAAAATAGAGAACCATCATCTGCAAAATATTATTTTTCCCACAACTACTATTTGTACAGTTGAAGAATTATTTTTTAGGAATAATGACCAGGTAATCTTTAACTATGAGCATCAAATCCTGGAGTTAAAACCGGGTAATCTTGTTAGTTTAGACACATATTTTAATGGTTTTTATGTGGATAATTGGCGAGAATATACTAGTTTAGTAGATATAAATGTCAGTTTAAAGTTTCAAGGTACTGGCAAAGTGAGTCTTTATAACATTGACAGATTAGGTGAAACTAAAACCCTCTTGGCACAAAAAATAATCAAGACTAACACAACCAAGGAATTGGAGGAAATCCTAGTTTTTAAAAATCTGGATATATCATCCTATACGGGAATGATATATTTAGAAATCCTGGCTCTAGAAATGTGTCAGATTAGTCACGGTCACTTTTCAACTTCCGAGCAACCCAAGCAACAGGTAAAAATAGCACTGGTAATTTGTACTTACAAAAGAGAAAAGTATATTCAGAAAAATATTCAATTATTAGGATCACATCTCTCAGAAAATCCCCAATATAGAAATCAATTAGAAGTATGGATCATTGATAATGGTAGAACATTAAATATAGAAGATATTAAAGATATCAATAATAACCTAAAAATTCACCTTATACCTAATAAAAATGCAGGAGGGAGTGGTGGTTTTGCCAGAGGAATGCTGGAAGTAATTGAAAATTCAAATCAGTTCTCTCATATTCTGCTGATGGATGATGACATTCTCTTTCACCCAGAAATTTTTAACAGAGTCTGGGTTTTCTTGAGTTTATGCCATGGAAAATATGCAAAAGAAATTTGTCTTGGCAGTAGTATGTTAAGACTAGATAAGAAATATATACAGCATGAAAAAGGAGCATACTGGAACAGAAGTCAAGGTTTTGTACCCGTCAAGCAGAATATGGACTTAAGGAAATTAAAAGATACCTTGTTCAATGAAGTAGATGAGTATATTGATTACAGTGGTTGGTGGTTTTTTTGTTTTCCGGTTCACATAATCAAAGAGCATGGACTACCATATCCATTTTTTATCAAGGTAGACGATGTAGAATTTTGTCGAAGAATTGGTAAAAAAATCATCATTTTAAATGGTATAAGTGTATGGCATGAACCATTTGAAAATAAAAAAAATCCATCTATTGAATATTACTATTTCCGAAATAGTATGATTTACCATAGTCTATATTTTGAACAAGAATTTAGTAGAATAAAAGCAATCAAATGGTTTTTAAAACCCTTGTTAAGGGAACTATTTTGCTATAGATATGAAACAGCAAAAAGTATTATCAAAGCCACCGTAGATTTCCTCAAAGGTCCCCATGCTTTAGTTGCTAACCATCCCGAAGAAAAGCATAAACAAGTCTGTCAATCTGAGGAAAAAACCAGTAGAAATCCAGACCTATGCTTTGTGTATAAAAAATATTGGGAAAGTGTAGAAAAGACCGAAAGTAAATTACATAGGTTTTGGAGACTTTTAACCCTTAATGGTCATCTTTTACCCGATTGGTTATTTTTTGAGGATGACACATTGAGCGATAAGGGATATAGTATTGTGCCATCTAATAATGGTAGACCCTTAAATACCTTTAGGGTGAAAAAAGTTTTATATTACAACTTAACAACACAGGAAGGATTCATAGTTAAATTTTGCCGGAGAGAATTTTTTAGAATTTTTATATCGGCTTTGTGGTTGGCATTATTAATGATGATTCAACTAGAAAGAACTAAACGGCAATATATAGACTCATTTACTAAATTTACCAGTCCTAATTTCTGGGAAACTTATCTAGAAATAGCCCCACAGTCATCTAAATATGGAGAATAAATTATGTATGACAGAATGTTTGATTTTCTGATTGTTGGAGCTGGTTTTGCTGGTTGCACTCTAGCAAATTGTATAGCTACACAGCTGGATCGTAAAGTTTTGGTAATTGATACTCGTCATCATATTGGTGGTAATGCTTTTGATTGTTATGATAATGCGGGGGTATTAATTCATAAATATGGAGCGCATATTTTTCATACCAATAGTAAAAAAATCATTGATTACCTTTCCCAATTTACTCAATGGCGAGTTTATCAACATCAAGTTTTAGCCAGAGTTGATGGTGATTTATATCCAATTCCTATTAACTTAAATACAATCAACAAAATGTATGGTTTAAATCTTAATAATGAAGAAGTTGCAGATTTTTATGAACAAATTAAGCAAAAATATGACAGAATTGAAAATTCAGAACAAGCTGTAATCAGTAAGGTCGGAAATGATTTATATGAGAAGTTTTTTAAAAACTATACTTATAAACAATGGAATTTATGGCCTCACCAATTAGATGCTTCTGTGTGCGCTCGTATCCCCGTGAGAACAAATAAAGATAACCGTTATTTTGGCGATAAATATCAGTTAATGCCACTACATGGTTATACAAAAATGTTTGAAAATATGTTGGCACATCCCAATATTAAGATTATGCTCAATACAAGCTTTCAAGATGTGGAAAAGTGGTTAAAATTTGACCATTTAATTTATACAGGACCAATTGATCAGTTTTTCGATTACAAATTTGGTCAACTTCCCTATCGTTCCTTACGCTTTGAATTTGAAACTCACGATGTTGAATATTTTCAACCTGTTGCTGTTGTCAATTATCCCAATGATTATGACTTTACAAGAATAGTAGAATCTAAACATATCACGGGACAAAAACACCCGAAAACTACCATTTATTATGAATATCCCCAATCGGAGGGAGACCCATATTATCCCATACCTCGTCCAGAAAATCGTGATTTATTTGAACAATATAAAACTGCTGCAGATAAACTGGCATCAGTAACTTTTGTTGGTAGGTTAGCACAGTACCAATATTACAACATGGATCAGGTGGTTGCTGCTGCTCTCACAGTTTTTGAAAACCGCATTAGTCAACTTTCTTATTATCCTCTTATTACAGGTAAAATCTCTCATGGAAACTAGAATTAACGCTCAAATACAAAGCCAGAATTTATGGGATGGTGCCACTCTCATAGATATCATGCGTAAACAAGCAATTGAATATGATTTTAATAAGGGTAGAATGGTTATTAATTCTATTTTATTAGCTGATAAAACAGAAGTAAACAACCGAGGTTTTTTATTAGATAAAATCAGAGATTATGGTTGTGCATACCAAGGATGGAATCTTTACGCTCCTTATGAGGGCGTTGGGTTTCGTTCCTCAACCCAACCTACGTTCATGTTTAATTCCACTCACCCACTTATCCTATTTATCTTTACATAGTTTGGTCTTTTAACGCCAACTTACCTTAGTCTATGATTTATGAAAATCACTAAAGTCGCTGCTATTATTGTCACATGGAACAAACGTAAGGATGTTTGTGCGGTAATTAAAGACATAGAAAGTCTAGATTTACAGAACATATCTTTGGATATTTTTGTGGTTGATAATGCTTCACAGGATGGAACCCAGAATTATCTTGAACTCCATTATCCACATATCAAAGTTTTACAAACCGGAAAAAACCTTGGTGGTTCTGGTGGTTTTTCCCAAGGGATGAATTTTGTCAGTAACCTTGATTATCAATACATTTGGTTACTTGATAATGATGTACGGTTAGCTCCTTATGCTTTAGTCCCTTTAGTGGAAACTTTAAACACATATGCGGAAGTGGGGTTGGTAGGATCTCAAATTAGGAAGTTAGATAATCCAGATATTGTTCAAGAAATAGGGAGTTATATTCACGAACCCAAAGCCCACTTGCAAACCTATTTAGGTAATTCACCGGTTCAATCTCCAGCAGAAATTTTAAACAGTAAGAATTATCTCACTGTAGATATTTGTGCTGCTGCTTCACTATTATTCAGAAGGGAAATTATTCACCAAATAGGCGTTTTTGAAAACTATTTTTTACACTTTGATGACGTAGAATGGTGTTTGAGAGCTAAACAATTTGGTTGGGTGATTGCTGCTCATCCCGCATCGATTATTTGGCACTGTTCACCGGATTTTAAACAGCGTCCTTGGATTAGTTATTATGATGAACGCAATCTCCTCTATTGTTGGCACAAACACAGACCAGATCTCTTATTAAGACGCTTGAGAATATTATTTCCTAAGTTGGTTTATTATTCCTTAACTGGACGCCATTTTTGGGCATTAATTCATTTGCAAGCTATGACGGACTTCCTGAACCTCATTCAAGGTGAAATGCCCAATTTGTTATCAAGTTTTACTTTAGGAGAAATTTTACCTCATAATGGACAGGTATTAATACAAGATTCTATCTATCAACATATTTGCGATTTTTTAGATGTTAAGCAAGAGCAAAAATTTACTCTCTGGTATCCACCTAACAAATATAATAAGTTATGGGCTTGGGTTTATTTATCATTTATATCTTGTTTTTCTAAACCCGTAGACTTAGCAATTGTCAGCTACTGGAACCCAAATTTTTATTATCTTTTTTTGTCTAAACAACTTTATTTCTTTACCGGTAACGGTTATGTGAAATCCCAGATTTGTTTCACCCAAATTATATTGGATAGTCTGGGAGTAGTGTATGGGTTTTTAAAAATATACCTACGGATGACTCACTTGGTTAAAAAATCTGACAAATCTTTTAATAAGCTGGTTATCTCAAATCTACTTCACCCCTTTTGGGTAAATAAGGTAAAAAAATTGTTGTTGATAATTTCAACTATTTATAGTTAATCTGTCATGAGGGATAATTATGTCAAGTCCAGAATTAGTATCTATAGTTATTTGCACTCTCAACCGTTGTTGTTCTTTGGAAAAAACTCTCAAGTCGTTAAATCAGATTAATTATCGATATTTTGAAGTTATTATTATAGACTCCTCTGATGATGAAAGTACCCGAAAAATGGTGGATGACCTGAAAATGGATTTGGATTTTCCCATTCAAATATTCCGCTCCTCTGTCAAAAACATCAGCGTCTCTAGAAATATGGGCACACAAAAATCATCTGGCAAAATAGTTGCTTTTATTGATGATGACGCAATTCCCCAAAGAGATTGGTTAGATAAGTTACTTACTACATATACTTTAAAAGGCGATAAATGTGCTGGAGTCGGTGGGAGTGTAAAAGATATGACTAAAGCCGATCTTCCTTGGCAATATTATCAGGGTATTACTAATGTTATGAGTCATACTATTCCCATTCGTTTAGGAAAGGTGCCCAACCATAATCAATCCCAGGGTTTTTGGTACAATGGAATGATGGGAACAAATTCATCCTACCGTAAAGAACTGCTGGAAAAAATCAACGGTTATGATGAGTTTTTTGACTATTTTTTGGATGAAACTGATGTTTGCTTACGATTAATTCAAGCTGGTTATGAAATTCACTACTGCGATACAATTGTACATCATTATCCTCAACCCAGCCATAACCGTTATGATCAAAAGCATCTGACCTGTTGGTACTCATTGGCAAAAAATACGACTTATTTCGCTTTAAAGCATGGCTATAATAAAATGCCATCCTGGATATTTATATTACGTTTGAGTTCATTGTTAATTTATCGCTGTTTACTCAGAATATTACGCTTAAAATTCAGTCACAATCTGAATAATCACATTCTATTAGATTATATTAAGCAGGCAATTAAAGGTATATATCTGGGGTGGAGTTATGGTGTTAATACGTCTGTTCACTCCTCGAATTAACCACGAATGACAGTAATACACCTCCCAGCAGGACTAACTACTTCTTGAGTAGTTGTGCGATCGCCTATAGGAGGTAGGTTAGGACGGCGATCGAAAATGACTAGCCATCCAGTTTCCAGGTTTAGTCCAGCAAGGTACTTATCCAATTGTTTCAGTCCTTGACTGAGAGGGTCTTTTCGTTTTGGATGCCAAACTTTCAGTTCTATCCCCATTACCACTTTACCATAACGTAAACAAATATCCATTCTTCCCGAACCAATAGCATATTCCCGTTCTAACCTACCACCACCATTAACCACCCGGTGTAAAAAAGCCATTAGCACTAAATGGGGAGCAATTTCTGGATAGGGGGTGCTTTTCAGTAAGGGTTCTCCGTGTTGTCGCCAAAATTCCAAAAATACTTGTAATAATTTATCAGGCAATAATTCGCCTTGATCACTAAGCCAGTTGGGTTCTATCACCCCTATGGAAGAACGAGTAGTATATGTTAGCACTCTGGGAATAACTTCCCGATAGATGGGATTGGCAATTTCTAACCCCTGATCATTTTTATCCTGACAAAGTCCTAAATCCAGAACGTAGCGAATATCATCTGATGGAACATCTGGTAATTCCTCCCCAGCTAAAATTGGCTCTATAATAGTTCTGACTCTGGGTTCCCGCAGTCTTTCCGCAAGACTATCCAAATGGGTGTCTTGTCGCTGAATCAGAATTTCCTTGGCTTCTTCTATAACTTCAACGGTAATGGGTTGGTTAATGTCCTTCACCACATCTTCCGTAGCTTGACGAGCTAAAGCATTAACCAACCATGGTTGTCCATCGGTTAAATAAAAGGAATATTCCAGAGCTTCTGGTGTGAAAACCTGTCCTGTAGCTGTTGTATGTTGTTCATAAAGAGTCTTTACATCTGTAAAAGTGAAGTTACCCATAGTTAAAGACTCCACCTTAATATTAAAAGGACTTGCCGTATTCAGGCGATCGCCCCCACCGGATTTAACTTTATAGTCCCGTATATCTCGCATACCAATTAAACCTAAAGAATGGGGAAATCCCTGAGGGCGGTTAGGATAACCTGAGCGCAGTTGACGGAGGATGGAAATTAAGGTTTCATCGCTTAGTGCATCGATTTCATCTAAAAAAAACACTAAGGGACGAGGAGAGGTTACTGCCCAATTACTTAAGAATATGCTTAATTGTGAGCTGTTATCAACAGCAGGCCATCGGGTGGGTTGTAGTTCTGATGGTAGACGAAAACAAATGGATTGTTGCCATTCGGTTAAAATAGCTCCCTGCGCTGCTACAGGATCATGAGGGAACGCAGCACCTACTTCAGCAGAAAGCATAACAGCAGTATATTTTCCACCTTCGGTTAATTCTTGGGCTAAGGCCAACATAGCAGTAGTTTTACCCACCTGACGAGGAGCATGAATAACAAAGTAATTTTGTCTATCAATTAGAGTACGCACTTTAGGAAGGCGTTCCGTAGGAGGTAACATGTAGTGAATATCTGATTTACATGGACCTGCTGTGTTGAACCATTTATTCATAGTTGATTTTTATAGATCTTTGACATTCGTGCGATCGCATAAGTAGGGAGGCACAATTACTTGTAGGATGGGTTGAACTATGAAACCTGTCCTACGTTCATCTTATATTTAATTCCACTGATTTGCACAGCCAAAAAGATAATGTGTTTAGCACCAGAAACCCGCAAAGCCAAAATAGTCAAAGAGGTATTATATGGGGATATTTCTTCCAAATGTCCAGCTTCAATCTTACATCGTCAACCACAGGCCAGCTTGTTTTTAGATCTCAACTCTGCTAGAGAAATCTCTCTTGAATCCTCCAACACCTAATTATCAAGCTGAGTAAGTTTACCATCTTCCATTTGAATAATGCGATCGGCAATATCCAAAATACGATTATCATGGGTGACAATTAAAATGGCACAGTTTTGTTCTCTGGCTAATTCCTGCATGATATTGACCACATCTCGACCGGATTTACTATCTAAAGCTGCTGTAGGTTCGTCTGCTAAAACTAATTTAGGGTGACTAACTAAAGCACGTGCAATAGCAACTCTTTGTTTTTGTCCTCCCGACAGATCCTCAGGATAATAATTAATCCTGTTACCTAATTTTACGGACTCAAGGATGGATTGGGATTGCATTCTAGCTTGACCTTGAGGAATATGGGTCTGTAATTCCAAAGACATTTGTACATTTTCTCTAGCTGTTAAAAAGTCTAACAAATTATGTCCTTGAAAAATATAACCTATTTGACGACGTACTTGGACTAACTTCCCGTTTCTAACTCCACATAATTCCTCTCCCAGAAATTTTAAACTTCCTTCTTGAACAGAACGTAAACCACCAATCAAGGTTAGTAGGGTGGTCTTTCCCGATCCGGAAGGACCTGTCATAATCACAATTTCACCAGCGTCAATTCTTAAATTAATGTCAAATAATATCTGGTTCTTTAATTTGGGTTTACCAAAATACTGATTTAAGCCCTCAATTTCTATGATGGGGTTTGAACTTTTCATATTTCCTCCGACTTGGGAAACAACTTTAGACAACTGTGAGAGATGTTAATGTTTTTAAAAAATATCAGCCGGATCTAACTTTCGTAGTTTGTTAGTGGAGAAAAAACCTGAAGTTAAACACATAACCACAGCAGAGATAAATACAATAAATGCTTTATCACCATCCATGACAATGGGTAATTGGGTAGCATTTTTGGCTATGTCGTAAAGTCCTAAAGAGATAGCAAATCCAGGAATGTATCCCAAACCTGCTAAAATTAGAGCCTGTTGAAAAACAACTCTGAGGAGATATTTGTTTTTAAATCCCATGGCTTTGAGGGTAGCAAATTCAATCAAATGGCTGGATATATTACTATAAAGAATTTGGTAAACAACTATGACACCAACCACAAAACCCATAATTACCATCAAGTTAAATACAAAACCGATAGGTGTTCTTAAAGTCCAATAATTTTTTTCAAATTCGATGAAGTCATGACGGTTCATAACCATCACATCTTCGGGTAAGTTAGCTGATAGTTCACCTAATACCCTTTGGGAATCAGCACCAGGTCTTAGATGAATTAACCCTATATCTATTTGATTGGCATTGCGCTCTCGAAAAACTCGCATGAAAGTAGAATCGCTGACAATTAAATTCCCATCAACCCCAAAAGATGGACCAAGACTAAATAAACCACTTACCCTAACTTTATAACCTATTAACCCCAGATAACTGAATATCTCCATGCTGACAGGTTTATTTTGGCTATAGTGTTGGGCAATTGGACCAAACTCAGGACGAGCAGCACGGTCAAAAAATACCTGATCTGGTATTTGGAGTAATTTAAAATCTTGTTGTATTTCTGGCAACTTAAATATTGATTTAACCGGATCAAATCCCAGCACATAAATGGGATATTTCCGCCCAGTTAACGGATTTTTTAACTTAGCAAACTGTACATATAGGGGATCAACTGACTCTACATCCTTAAAACCCAGGGTTTGATATAAACGACTGCGAGGAAAACTTTGGTTAGAAGTTAAGGATTTATATTGAGCACTAATCAAAAATAAATCTCCTTCGATATTCTTATGCAATTGTGTGGCACTAGCATACAGTGCATCTTGAAACCCAATTTGCATAAACATTAAAACAGCAACAAAGGAAATTCCTGCTAGAGCTACAAGAAACCGAACTTTTTGTTTAGCCAGTTGTAGCCAAGCCAGAGGAATATTTAGGATCATTTTGAAGACCTCTTAATTTAAGTTTTTATGTGAATTGACTCCTAACTTTTAACTATTACATGTTGATCCATACCTGAACCTGTAGGTTAGTTAAATCTGCAACCCTTTGGTTGTCTTTAGGATTGTTGATCCGAATTTTGACATCAACTATTTTGTTGTCTGTATCAGCACCAGGACTATTATTAAAAATATTTTGCTGATTAACTTGCAATCCAATATCTGTAACTGTTCCTTGAATTTTCCCTGAAAAAGCATCAGCAGTAATGTCTACAGATTGTCCTAATTTTACTTTTTTAACATCAGTTTCATAAACTTCTGCTACCACATACATTTGCTGGGTTCTCCCTAATTCAGCAATACCTTGACTACTAATTATTTCTCCTGGCCAAGCATTAATTTTTAAAACTTGTCCATCAATCGGTGAACGAATTATACTTAAATCTAATTCTGCTTGAGCTTGGGTAACTGAAGCTTTTGCGCTCGCCAGATCTGCTTTTGCTAGTTGTATATCGGTGGGACGAATTTCTACAATACTGTTGAGTCTTGCTTGAGCTTCATTTATTTGTTTTTGCAAAGTTTCTTGAGTTCTATTTAGTGCTGCTTTTGCTTCATTTATTTGTTGCTGTAGAGTGTCTCTTCTTAGACGTTTACTCTCTGCATTTGAAGCAGAAATTGCTCCATTTTCATATAAATCTTCATATCTCTGATTTTCTCTTTGTGCATTATTTAATTCAGCTTGCAATCTAGCAATTATGGATTTTTGTGCTGATGTTTCACCACGCAATTCTGCTTCCAATCGCCCAATGGTGGCTTTTTGGGCATAAATATCTCCCTGTTTTGCTCCAGCTTCTACTTTTTCTAGATTTGCTTTTGCTACTTCTACTTGTCTGTTAGCCTTTTCTAAAGCTGCAAGATTAGGACTGTAACTGTCTAAAAAGGCAATTAATTGACCTTGGCGAATTTTATCGCCTTTTTTGACTAGAAGTTTTGCTATTCTTATACCTCCTCCCAAGGAATTAGGAGCAGATAACCGAATTATTTCCCCTTGGGGTTCTAGTCTTCCTAAAGCAGCAACACCAGTAATTATTGGACTGGGACTATTAATAGGAATTGCCACCTTGGATTGGGATTTAGTCTGGAAATTTGAAATACTTTGAAAAGATATGAGTAGGGTAGATATAAATGTGGTAGTCGCTAAACTAATTAACAACCAACTTCTAAAATTGACAAGTAAATGCTTTTCTTTGTCTACCATAATTATGCCTTTAGTTATCCGTTTACTATCCCTTAAATCAGGTTTTTTAATGGCCATTGAGCACCTTTTAACCTTGTGGTTTGAGACAAGCTACTTATGATACGGCGGTAGATAGCATTCTTTTGATAACTGCAATTGATATGGTGAATTTTATTTAACAAGATAGAGTTTCAAGATATAGCTAGGAGGATGTATTTTCATCTATTCCTTAGCTATATCCACCTAGAATTTGAATCAGTTCCAATTATTTGTTGAGCATTAGTTCCTTTTTCTTTTTCATAATTGCCAGGTATTCATTGCGAGTTCCGTCAACACGATAGTGATCACAAATTTGACACAATTTGAGAACATCCAAGCGACTGAATACCTTTTGATGTTCAATTCCATTGTCATTACGCCACCGCCAAAATGTGGTTCTATCAATTCGACGTTCCGTGTCAGGCCATCTACGTTTTGATAGAAATCCTACCAATTCATCCTCGTAAAAAGAGTAGCCTTTTGGTAATTTCAGCAGTTCTTCTCTCAACTCATTTAGCGGTATGAGTGGATCTAGTTCAGATAGTCTCATGCCAGCAAGCCCTTATAGTTTATTTTAATTAGCATTTTGCATTTGTCAATATACAAACACCAACAATTGCATGATTTTTATTTGTAATCCTCCATAGTTAAGGGTGGATAAACTGACGAATTGGCAACCTGGATTGGGGATCAATTTGGTGTGAATTTATCTGGTCGCTTGGTTCCCTGTCTATCCACCTGATAAACCAACGGGATGGATTTACATTTACATCATTCAACCAAATACAATAAACTGATTAATGTCCAATTTCAAGCCTTATGCAACAAAATGCTATACTTAATTTTGTGAAGTTTTGTGGGCAAGTTAACTTTGATTACTATTTACTACTCAAATATCTAGATGATCTTTGTTTGATCACAAATTTTAAATTATTCTCTTTCCTTAGATAGATGCAACGCTTGACTATTTTGTTCCACAATCCCAAACCTTAATCCAAAAATTATAGTTTGAGTCAGAACCCTTTTGCTTTTTTTAGTTGTATTTAAGTTGCATAACTGTTGTCAAATATTGTTGGCAAGTTTAATATCAGAATAAATCAGCGGCAAATTAATTTATCTAAGTTACAGGGAAGAGGATAGGATTTTTTTGTTTGGGTTTCTGGAATGTATCCTCACTTTGGCCGCAAAGCATTTTACCAAATTAAACTCAGAAATAATCTATCTTGACATTAGGAACTACTTGTATCCTAAAAACTTGATTTTAAAGTTTGGGGTAAGTTTAACCCATGTAAATTGAAAAAGCAAAATATCGCCATGAATCACGCCAAACTTGAGTCAGATTTAGCACAGTTGCAGGATGAAGTTAGCAATTGTGAACGGGATTTATTAAACTTAATTAAAGGAAAAAAAACCATGGAATATTCTCAAAATCATAATGGTGGTAATCAAAGTAATCAAATTGCCATTATTGGTATGGCTTCCCTATTTCCCCAGTCAAAAAACTTGCAGGAGTATTGGCAGGTAATAGTGGATAAAATAGATTGCATTACGGATGTGCCTGCTTCCCGTTGGAGCGTGGAAGACTATTATGATCCCAATCCTAAAGCACCAGATAAAACTTACTGTAAAAGAGGTGGGTTCATCCCCGATATTGATTTTAATCCTATGGAATTTGGTTTACCACCAAATATTCTAGAAGTGACAGATATTTCTCAATTATTGGGTTTAGTCGTCGCCAAAGCAGCTATGGAAGATGCTGGCTATGGTGAGTCTCAACAGTTTGATCGGGATCGCACAGGGGTAATATTAGGTGTGGCAATTGGTAGACAATTGGCAGTACCTTTGGGGTCACGATTACAATATCCCGTTTGGAAAAAAGTTTTTAAAAACTGTGGACTTTCTGATGATGAGACTGAAAAAGTAATTGAGAAACTGAAAAGTGCCTACATACAATGGGAGGAAAATGCGTTCCCTGGAATGTTGGCTAATGTAATTTCCGGGAGAATTGCCAACCGACTTGATTTGGGCGGAACTAATTGTGTAGTTGATGCTGCTTGCGCCAGTTCCCTGGGCGCACTGAATATGGCAATCAGCGAACTGCTTGCACATCGTGCTGATATGATGATTACAGGTGGGGTTGATACCGATAATTCCATTTTTGCCTATATGTGTTTTAGTAAAACTCCCGCAGTTTCCCCCAGTGAAAAAGTTAGACCATTCGATGTGAATTCCGATGGTATGATGTTAGGTGAGGGCGTGGGAATGTTGGTACTCAAACGTCTGGAAGATGCTGTTAAAGATGGCGATCGCATTTATGCTGTAGTTAAGGGTATTGGCAGTTCCAGTGATGGTAAATACAAAAGCATTTATGCTCCCCATTCCCAAGGACAGGTAAAAGCCATTCGTCGGGCCTATGAAAATGCTGGTTTTGCGCCCCAAACTGTGGGTTTAATTGAAGCTCATGGTACGGGAACTATGGTAGGAGACCCCACGGAATTTACTTCAATCAATCAGGTGTTTGGTGATAATAACTCTCTAAAACAACACATAGCTTTAGGAACGGTTAAATCTCAAATTGGACACACAAAAGCTGCTGCGGGTGCTGCTAGTTTAATTAAAACCGCCTTGGCATTACATCATAAGGTGTTACCACCAACTATTAACATTACCCAACCCCATCCCAAACTGAATATTGAAAATTCTCCCTTTTATTTAAATACGGAAACTAGACCATGGATTAGCAATCAACCGAGACGAGCTGGGGTGAGCGCCTTTGGTTTTGGAGGTACAAATTATCATGTAGTTTTGGAAGAATATGAATCGGAACATCATCAATCATATAGATTACATAATTGCGCTAAGTCAATTTTCTTGAGCGCACCCACAACACCAGAATTATTATCCCAATGTCAACATCTTTATCAACAGTTGGAATCAACAGATAAAGAACAACATTATCAAAGAATAATTGCCGAATCTGAACAATTGATAATTCCTGCTGATCATGCTAGAGTAGGATTCACGATCCTCTCTTTAAGCCAAGCAATAGCCCATTTAGCTATCATTATTGACTTGCTAAAAAATCAACCTTCCGTTGAGTTCTGGGAACATCCTAAAGGAATTTATTATCGTCAACAGGGTATGGAAACAACCGGAAAAGTAGTGGCCTTATTTTCCGGACAAGGTTCCCAATATTTGGAAATGGGAAGAGAATTAGTAATTAACTTTCCTTGTTTACGACAAACCTACTCTCACCTGGATGATTTATTCTCCCGCGAGGGATTAGAACCTCTTTCTCAAGTGGTCTTCCCCACTCCAGTTTTCACTCCACAGGAACGACAAGAACAATTGGAAAAACTGCAAAGAACCGAATATGCACAACCAGCAATAGGAGTATTAAGTGCAGGATTATATAAAATATTGCAGCAAGCTGGATTGAAAGTTGATTTTGTTGCTGGACATAGCTTTGGAGAGTTAACAGCTCTATGGTCTGCAGGTGTATTAACTGAAGAAGATTATTTCTTTCTGGTCAAAGCTAGGGGAAAAGCAATGTCCACACCCCCAGCAGTGGATGCTGGAGGAATGTTAGCAGTAAAAGGTAATATTAGCCAAGTAACGGAATTAATTAAAGACTTTCCCCAAGTTGCTATTGCTAACTATAATTCCCAACAGCAAATAGTTCTAGCTGGGAATAAATCAGAAATTACTCAAGTACAGAATGTTCTGCAATCTAAGGGATTCTCCTGTTTCTTATTAGGGGTTTCCGCTGCTTTCCACACACCCTTAGTCTCCCATGCACAAAAACCCTTTGCCCATGCGATCGCACAAGTGAATTTTCAACCAGCTCGCATTCCGGTTTATAGCAATGTGACAGGAAAATTATATCCTAATGAACCTGCATCCATGCAAAAAATTCTCCAAGAACATTTATTAAATCAGGTGTTATTTCAACAGCAGATTGAGAATATATATCAGGCTGGTGGTAATTGTTTTATTGAGGTTGGTCCGAAAAATGTCCTTACCAATTTAGTTAAAGAAATCCTGATAAACAAGCCTCATATTGCGGTGGCATTAAATGCTAATTATCGTCAGGATAGTGATTTATTATTACGGGAAGCTGTTACCAAATTGAGAGTTTTTGGTGTACCATTAAAAAACTTAGATCCCTATCAGATTCCTGCTAAAATTTCTTCATCTTCCCAGAAAAATGAACAAAAAACTTTGAATATCAGATTGAATGCTACCAATATCAATGACAGATCACAAAAAGCATTTGCCCAGGCTTTAGCAACTGGTCCAGTTATCAAAAAGTCAACAGTTAGTGAAGATAACTATCAAATTCAGCCACAGAAAATATTAGTGGAGAAAAATCCTCAGATAAATCCAGAAATAATCTCATCAAGTATCCTCACTTCAAAAAATAGTTCTCAAGTCAAAAACCATAGTATAGTGGAACCAAAGATGGAAATTCCCGTGGAAAACTATGATCGACTTCTTGATAGTTTAGAACAATCATTAGCGGAATTTACTCGACAGCAAAGTGAAATTAATCAGGTACATCAACAGTCTTTACAAAATCAAATGGAGTACAATAAAACCTTTTACGAATTAATGCAGCAACAGTGTTTGTTCCTAGCTAAGGAAGAAACTAATGAATATCAAGCCCAAACACAACAGTTAGCAATTTCTAGTACGGAACGTAGCATGATGCGACTACATGACCATCAAGCTGAAACTATTCGTATTCATGAAAAATATCTCAATTATCAACAGGAGTATACCAATAATTACTTTCAATTACTTGAGCAGCACTATAGCTTGTTCGAGGTAGGATCTCCTAATGGGTATCCTCATCTTCCATCTTCCCATGTTGCACAAAGTGACCCACCAGCACAAAAGTTAATTTATCCTCTGGAACCGGAAAATAATTCCCAGAATAATCTACCTGACATTACAGTTGGTTTCCCCATAGCTACCTACCTTGATAAAGAAAAACTGAGGGACACCCTGATCAATATTGTCAGTGATAAAACGGGTTATCCTGTGGAAATGTTGGACTTGTCAATGGACATTGAAGCAGATTTAGGAATTGACTCTATCAAAAGAGTGGAAATTCTGGGAGGACTTTTAGAACTTTACCCCGATCTACCCAGACCTAACCCAGAAGAATTAGCGCAATTGGCAACTCTGGAACAAATTGCTGAGTATATAAACAACTTAATTACACAGGTGTATGAAAATCAACCCGTAGAGGAGACAGTAGGGAGCGGAAAATCTCCCTTATCTCAAGAAATCCCTGTAAAAGCAATCAACGAACAGACAGCAACCATAGAAACCCCATCACCTGTTACCGAACTTGATAATCATCCACAATTCTTGGTTTTATCCCATGAAGATTCATTAGATAGATCCCATCAACCAACAATCACCATTCCCGATAATTTAAGTCAGATCTTGCTCACTATTGTGAGTGATAAAACAGGTTATCCTGCAGAAATGTTAGACCTGTCCATGGATATGGAAGCAGATTTAGGAATTGACTCTATCAAAAGAGTAGAAATTCTGGGAGGACTTTTAGAACTTTACCCCGATCTACCCAGACCTAACCCAGAAGAATTAGCACAATTGCGGACCCTGGGAGAAATTGCTGAGTATATGCGCAATCAAGCTGAAACTGTGGAGAGGTCGAATTTATCCCCATTAGAAAAACCAGATATGTCAACCACGGAAGTAGGGGATAAAATCCTGCGCCTTCCAGTGCAATTAAAACCACTTCCTCAACCAGACAGTTTAGATTTAACCATTCCAGAAAATCACTTTGTCTTAATTACTAATGATGGTTCAGAAGTTACCCATAGGTTAGTAGCTAAGCTCGCAGATAAAGGATGTAAAACTGTTGTTTTAACCTTTCCATGCTTGGAGTCAAACCTATCGGAGGAGATTGCTCAAATCAGATTAAACGATTGGCATGAAGAAACTTTGCAAGAACATTTGACCGAACTTACCACCAAGTTTGGTCCTGTGGGTGGTTTTATTCATCTACATCCTAACTCCAACAATAATTTGGGAATGGATAAAGCCATTGTTCAGCACGTGTTTTTAATTGCCAAACACCTGAAGGAAGATCTCAATCAACTGGCTAAAAAAGAACGTGCTTGCTTTTTTGCAGTTGTGAGATTAGATGGTGAATTAGGAACGGCAAAAACTCACAACTTTAGTCCCATTAGCGGAGGATTATTTGGACTAACTAAAAGTTTAAATCAAGAATGGCCAGAAGTATTTTGTCGTACCCTGGATTTAAGTCCTGATTTAGATGCAGACACAACTGTAAAACATATTCTGGCTGAATTGCAAGATCCTAATTTATTAGTTACCGAGGTAGGATACAATCAAATAGACAGGTTTACCTTAGTAGCAGAACCTGGTAAATCATCCATCATTCCCGATTCATTAAATATTACTAAAAACCAGGTTTTTTTAGTTAGTGGTGGTGCTAAGGGAATTACTGCCAAATGTGTAATCAAATTGGCTGAAGAATACCAATGCAAGTTTATTCTTTTAGGACGTTCTAGTGCAGAAATTGAACCTGTTTGGTCTGAAGGATATGAAGATGAAAATGAACTGAAACGACGAATCATGGAAGATTTTCTGGCCAAGGGAGAAAAACCCAGTCCCATAATGGTGCAGAAAAAATATCAGACCATTTCCTCCCAAAGAGAAATACACAATACATTAAAAGCAATTACTGAAGCAGGAGGAAAAGCAGAATATGTCTGTGTTGATATTACCGATGGTATGATGTTGAGAGAAAAGCTAACACCTATAATTGACCAATTTGGTACTATAACTGGAATCATTCATGGTGCAGGTAACTTAGCAGATAAAAGAATTGAGAAAAAGACGGTTCAAGATTTTGAAACAGTTTATGCTGCCAAAGTCCAGGGTTTAGAAAACCTACTCCATATTGTGGAAACAAATCAACTGGAATATTTAATCCTATTTTCTTCAGTAGTGGGATTTTATGGTAATGTTGGACAGACGGACTATGCAATAGCCAACGAAATTCTCAACAAATCAGCTCATGTAATTAAACATAAACACCCTAATTGTCATGTAGTTTCCATTAATTGGGGTCCTTGGGATAGTGGTATGGTTTCTCCAGAATTACAGACAGCATTTGCACAACGAGGAATTAAAACCATTCCCCAAGAACTGGGTAGTAGTATCTTAGTTGATCAACTAAGAAATAGTGATTCAACTATGACCCAAGTAGTAATTGGTAGTCCCTTAGTCTATATTCCTTCTACCTTGTCTAGTGAACTAAAAACCCATCAAATTACCCGTCAATTAAAGTTAAACTATAACCCATTTTTACAGGATCATGTGATTGCGGGTAATCCTGTTCTTCCCGCAACTTGTGGACTGTCCTGGATATCTAGCAGTTGTGAACAACTCTATCCTGGTTTCCAAACTTTCCACTGTCCTAACTTTAAAGTCCTTAAAGGAATTGTTTTTGACCAAAATTCCCCCCATGAATATATTCTTGAAATTCAAGAAGTCGCTAAAATTGATAATCAAGAAATTCAGCTTGCAGGCAAAATTAGTAGTGTTACCAACCATGGAAAAATCAGATATCATTTCAGTAGCAACCTGATTTTGAAAAGACAAATTACTCCAGCTGATAACTATGAATTTTTCAACCTAACCCAAGATGGGCAATTCCTAGCCAGCAATTCCCTACTGTATCAAACTGGTGGTGGTAGTTTATTTCATGGTAATACTTTTCAAGGGGTAAAATCTGTGTTAAATATCAGTCCCGGTAAACTGACTATGAAATGTGAACTACCCGAACCCACATTATACCAACAGGGACAATTCACAGTACAGACTCTTAACCCCTATATAGCAGACGTGCAGATACATTCTCTGTGGATTTGGACTCAACATTTTCATCAGGTTGGTTGTTTACCATCAGAAATTGAAAATTTTGAACAATTTGTACCCGTTCCCTTTGGAGAAACATTTTATGTAACTTGTGAAATCAAATCCAAAACTGAATCTTATGTAGTTGCTGATGTAATTACTCACAATCAAAAAGGACAAGTTTATAATCGGATGAAGGGAGCAAAAGGCACAATCTTACCCAATAGCTACTAATAACCAAATTCAGTCAAGGTAAGTGGGTGGGTGGAATTAAATATAAGATGAACGTAGGTTGGGTTGAAGTATGAAACCCAACACCACGGGTTACGCTACCAAATAATTGTGCCTCCCTACTTAATTGAGCTTTGTAATACTCGTCAAATTTAAAAATGGAGAATTTTCATGCAGGAGTTAATAGGAAATCTATTTCAGAAAATGGCAATTGTGGGGTTAGATTGCCTAGTGAGTGGTTCTCAGGAACTAGATAGTTTTGAACGTAGTATTTATGAAGGAAAGCAGAATTTTGCACCTATTAACTATAATCTTGAGCCATCATGGAAAATTCCTTTACCACAGATAGAAAATTTATCACCACCACAAAAACTAATGTTAAAGGTGGCTGAGAATACTCTCAAAACTGCTAACTTAAGTCAAGAAACTCAAATAGCAGTGATATTGGTGAGTAGGTTCCAAAGTGACCACCAAAATAAATTGGCTAGTTATATTTCCCAGTTATGGAATGCAACAAGTCCAGCATTCGCTGAAGAAAAATCGGTCTTTTCAGCATTAGATTTAGCACAAAAACTACTCACTAAAAATCAAGTAAATGCTGTTTTAATAGCAGCAATAGATTGGGATGACACAAATTCTAAAAATTTTGAGACTCATACAGGTCAACAGACTCTCAGCTATGATCAAAATGCTACTAAGACTTTGTCAGGAGAAGGAATAGCAACAATAATTTTGCAACTGGAAGAAACGGCCAAACAACAAAATTCTCACATTTATGCAGTAATTGATGCTGTCAGTATAGTGGATAAGTATCCAGACCAAGCACAAGCAGTTACCCGCTGTTGTCAAGCAGCTTTTGAGATAGCAGAAGTTACAGCTAAAGATATTGGTTATATAGAAGTTCATGCTAGTGGTATTGAGGAAGAGGATGATGCGGAAGTTCAAGGTTTAATCACTGCTTACAAAACTCAAAAGTCTAATTTAACCTGTGCTTTAGGTAGTGTGAAGACTAATATTGGTGACACTCATACCGCGTCAGGAATGATGAGTTTGATTAAAACTGCACTTTGTTTATATCATCGTTATATCCCAGCTGTTCCCCAATGGACTGGTGTGAAGAAATTAGATATTTGGCATGACACTCCTTTTTATTTTGCCACCCAATCCAAACCCTGGTTTTTAGAAATAAACACCTCTAAAAGAATAGCTGCTATTAACAGCATAGAAACTGACAGGAATATACATATAATTCTTTCAGAAACAAGCAGTGAACTAGAACGGAGTAGTAAATATTTGGACCAAATGCCCTATTATCTATTTCCCATAGGTGGTGAAAATCAGTCCTCTCTGCTAGAAAAAATGATGAAATTGCAAGATTATTTGAAGCAAAATCATTCTTCTCTATCTCACCTAGCAAGGCAAACATTTCAAGAATTTCAAAATTACCAAAGATCCCAAAATACATACGCCATAAAAAACTATATTGTTGCAATTATCGGCAGAAATTTAGAAGAATTAATCCAAGAAATAGACAGAGGTATTGAGGGAATCAAGGGTGCATTTGCTACCGGAAAAGATTGGCAAACTCCCCTAGGTAGTTATTTCACAATTAATCCCCTGGCCAAAAAAGGTAAAATAGCCTATGTTTATCCTGGATCGTTTACATCTTATATAGGATTAGGAAGAAGTCTATTTCGACTATTCCCTAAAATTTACGATGACCGAGTAATTAATAATGTGTATGAACGGGTAGCTAACATCGAAAAAATTCTTTATCCTCGCACCATCAATAAGGTGACCAGTAGAGAATTAGAAGCCATAGAACAGCAACTAATAGATGACCCGGTAGCCATGCTAGAATCGGAGGTTGGCTTTGCTGGATTAATTACCGCAATTTTTAAAAACTATTTTCATCTCCAACCTCAGTGTGCTTTTGGTTATAGTCTGGGTGAAACTAGTATGATGTTAGCGCAAGGTATTTGGACTAGTTTTAAAAAAACCAGTGATTATTTAAATGCTTCCCCCCTATTTAAGACCGAACTTTCTGGACCAAAAAATGCTGTTCGTCAAGCTTGGGCATTACCCCTAGATGATAATAACAAGAATCAAGATTTTTGGGGTAACTATATTGTTCTTTGTCCAGTTTCTCAGGTGAAAGAAGCAATCAAAGATGAAAATCGGGTTTATATTCCCTTGATTAATACACCAGATGAAGTAGTCATTGCTGGAGAAAAACAAGCCTGTCAAAGGGTAATTGCAAAACTTCAGTGCGATGCTTTTCCTACCTCCATTGATCATGTCATTCATTGTCCACCCATGCGATCGCAGTATGGAGAACTGGTGAAAATGAACACTTTGCCAATTCAACATATTCCGGGGATAACTTTTTACTCTGGTGCTAATTATGAACCATTTACCATAGACAGTGAAATTATTGGGAATAACATAGCAAAAAATCTTTGTTACCAACTGGATTTTCCTCGGTTAATTAACCGGGTTTATGATGACAACATTAGAATATTTATCGAAGTAGGGGTTGGTGGTAACTGTTCAAGATGGATTAGTTCAACCCTGAAGGAAAAAGAACATCTTGCTGTCTCTTTAAACAGAAGAGGTGTGGAAGACCACACTTCAATTGTGAGAGCTTTAGGTAGATTAGTTAGTCATCAAGTTTCCTTAGACCTATCACCTTTATATGGTCTGACTAATATAGAACAGGTCAATTCTTATTCACCAACCCAATGGGATAAGAATCATGCTGTAAATTTACCAAAGTCGGCAAAAATCTTCAAGTCTATTCTCCCCTATTCTTTGCAGTCTCAGTATAAAAAATTGAGTCAGAATCATGCAATGATAAATCAAGCCCATAGCCTTTTATTAAAATCTCGGCAAGTAGCATTCCAGCAAATGAGTTCTTTGATTGGGCAAAAAATAGAGGTTTATCAATGGAAAATTGACCAAGCTAATAGAATTAAATAGGATCTATATCAAACAAGGGGGAGGAGTGGGTGGGAAGTATTAGCTCAATATTCTCCTGCTCGCAGGTTTCCCCAATCACTTACATCACTTACAACAAAGGTTTTCCACAATGTTAGTCAGAGAAAATATCATCAATCTAGACATTAATCGAGATAATTATCTGAGAGTTTCTAATTTATTTATTAATCATCTTATTAACCATCGCCCATGGCAAGGTGATTTTAATACGGTTGCATTCGACGCAAAAGAAATCAAATCAAAGTTGAGACTCTTAGAAAAACCTTGTTATGTAGTCAGACATGAAAATAAAATCGGTATTACCAATGAAGAAAGTGTATCTGGGGGTAGCACCCAGCTAGAAATGTTAATGACAGTTCCTTCCCTAACAACTGCACAACTAGGGGATGAAAATTTTCTCAAGTCTTATGGTGTAAAATATGCTTATATGACTGGAGCAATGGCCCAGGGAATAGCATCAGAAGAAATGGTAATTGCATTGGGGAGAGCGGGAATTTTAAGCATCTTTGGTGCAGGTGGTTTATCTCCCTCTCGTGTGGAAAAAGCCATTGCTAAAATTCAACATTCCCTAAATCAAAACCCTTACGGTTTTAACTTACTCCATAGTCCTAGTGAACCAGCAATAGAACGACATAGCGTAGATTTGTACCTAAAATACCATGTGAAAGTAGTTGAAGCATCAGCCTTTTTAGATTTAACTGACAACATAGTTTATTATCGAGCTGCGGGATTGAGTTTAAATTCAGCCAATGAAATTGAAATCCGAAATAAAGTTATTGCTAAAATTTCCCGTCAAGAGGTAGCAGCAAAATTTTTACATCCTGCTCCCACTCAAATTCTCAAACAACTAGTAGCACAAGGTTTAATTAGTGAACTACAAGCTAATCTTGCCAGTCAAATTCCCATGGCCGATGATATCACGGTAGAAGCTGATTCGGGAGGACATACGGATAATCGTCCCCTAATTTGTTTATTACCTTCTATCTTGGAACTAAGAAATGAAATTCAAAATCAATACAATTATAAACATCCAGTAAGAATTGGCGTAGCTGGGGGAATTTCCACACCTAAATCAGCTCTAGCTGCTTTTATTATGGGTGCTGCTTATGTTGTTACCGGTTCCATAAATCAATCTTGTATTGAAGCTGGAACTTCTGCACACACAAAGCAATTATTAGCCCAAGCTCAAATGGCTGATGTGATGATGGCTCCAGCAGCTGATATGTTTGAAATGGGTGTGAAATTACAAGTTCTCAAACGAGGAACTCTTTTTCCCCTCCGCGCTCAAAAATTATATGAGTTATACAAAACCTATCAATCAATAGAGGAAATTCCCGACTCAGAAAGAGATAAATTAGAAAAACAAGTTTTTAAAAAATCTTGGCAAGAAGTTTGGCAAGAGACAATTAATTATTTATCTCAAAGAAATCCAGAAAAGTTAACCAAAGCAGCAAACAATCCTAAATTGAAAATGGCATTAATTTTCCGTTGGTATTTAGGACTCTCTTCTCGTTGGTCTAATACTGGAGAAAAGGGTAGAGAAATTGATTATCAAATTTGGTGCGGACCAGCTATGGGTAGCTTTAATGATTGGGTGCGAGGTTCTTATTTAGCTGAAACTCAAAAACGTCAAGTTGTTGAAGTTGCTAACCATATTATGACGGGAGCAGCATTTCTATATCGTGTCCAAAACCTAAAAATTCAAGGATTACAAATTCCCAATGAGTATACTCAATATATTCCAGAAAAACTCTAAATATTTTTTTAATCCTGTCAATAAAAGACAATTGAGTAGTTTAGAAACTACTATGGAACTTCTCAACCAACGCGCTAAAACTTGGAATTTGGTTACTATTAGTCGCATTCGAGGCCATATCCAAAAACCAGTTTTGAGAGAAGCTCTAGATCTTTTGCAGTATGGTCATTTAGTTCTGAATTCTCATATTGTTACCCATCAGCATAATTTTCAAAATCGGTTTTATTTGCAAGCAGGTACTACAGAAGAAATACCTTTACGGATGGTAATTAATTCGGAGGAGAAACAATGGCAAGAAGTTGTTAATCAGGAAATGAATCAACCAATTGATAGTGGTAGATACCTGATGCGAGTGGTACTAATTATTAATCGGGAAAACCCAAAGGTTAATTATCTAGTGACTACCCTACATCATGCAATTGCTGATGGGTTATCAAGTGTTAATCTACATTCGGAAATATTCACCTATTATGAACAAATCACCTCCGGTAATCTGTTAAACCCGGTTAGTACTTTACCCCCATTACCACCACCAGAAAAACTATTGGGTCATTTACAAGGAGCAAAGTTAAATGGATGGATATTACTGTTAAAGATCGCCTGGGAGAAACTGACTAACCCTCCACAAACTTTAAAAGTGGAAAAATATGTTCCCATTTCCCAGAGGAACTCCCAAATAATTCATAGACAAATATTATCAGATACAGCTGAAAAGTTTTTTGCCCAATGTCGAGCAGAAAATGCTACGGTGCAGAGCGTCTTATCTGCTGCTATGCTATTGACAGTAGCTAAAAAAATTCTCAACCAGCAGCGTAAGTCCATTCGATTAAATTGTCTATCCTACTTTGATTTAAGAAGACGGTTACAACCACCCATCAATGAACAGAATATTGGTCTATTAGCCACATCCCAGATGAGTTTTCACACTGTCACAACCAACACCTATTTTTGGGATCTGGCCAGGAGGATTAAACGAACCCTAGCAGCAAGTATCCACAGAGGGGATATTTTTAAAATGGTATTTCTTGCTAAACATCTGATTAACTTTTGCTTTCTATTTCCTCATCAAATTGCTGCTAGTGTTTCCGTTTCTAATATTGGTAAGGTTAACATCCCTGGAATATATGGTGAATTACAACTAGAAGAAATTAGTTTTGCGGGTTCCCATGCACTATATGCAGGTATGTTTATCCTTCATGTTGCCACTTTTCAAGGCAAGATGTTATTAAATTTCGTCTTTTCCCAACCTTCCCTCAGTCAGGACACTATGGAAAACCTGGTGAATGAATTTATGAAAGTGATTGAAGAAATTTCCCTTTTACCATCTCAGATATCATGAATTAAAGATTTGAATGATTAAGAAACTGGAGGTAAATAGATGAGTCAAATGACTAAGCTAAATAGTGCTGGGGATATTGAACACTGGTTAGTTAATAACATTGCTTTCATATTAGGAGTAAATCCAGAAGAAATAGATATTAAACAACCTTTAGATAGTTACGGTTTAGATTCACAACAAGCTATGATTTTAGCAAGTAAAGCCGAAAAACTTTTGGGGTTTAAATTGTCCCTGATGTACTTGTGGTACTATCCCACAATTCAACAATTAGCACAACGATTAGCTCAAGAATTAGAAAATTCCTCCTCAGAAATATTGCAAATTTAAGATTTTCCAGTTTTCCTCCTCTAAGACTGACACTGGGACTGAATGGAGGACTATACAATCCGTTCAGCCAAGTGTCTTTTTTTCTCCCAGCTTTTTATCATTAATCACTTTTTTTCATATTGGAGACTTAGTCATGAACGCATCAGAAATCTTAGCACTTCTAACTAAGCAAGGTGTGGAATTTTGGATCGAGAATCACCAACTAAATATCCGCTCTCCCAAAGGAATAATTACACCGGAAATGCAAGCGGAAATTGCTACCCACAAAGGAGATATTTTGGCCTTATTGCAAGAAATGGATATCTGTAGCAACTCTACCCCAGAAAATCCCATTTCTGGTATTAGTATACAAACCATTGGTAAATTGATTGGGGGTTTCACAAGTGAACTACCTATAGAATATCAACCCCCCATTATTAACCCACACATTATGGCTAAAAACCTCAGTGTCACCTTTAGACCCTTACCCAATGGGTATGATAATCATAGAATTATTAAATTCCGTCAGGACTTAGCCATTAAATTAAAAAATTTGGGTGTTGCTGTGGTTCCTTGGCAAGATTCTATTAGGGACTTTTGTTATAGAATTAATGTTCCCATTGTTAATTGGCATTATTCTTTTACCATTAAGGGGGTAAGGTCAGAAATTGATGCAGTAATAGATGTAGCAAGGCCCAATTCATGGTTGAGAAAGTTGGGTATATTTGTCGCTGAAAGTATTTACACTTTATTTTATCGTTGGTTAATCAAGAAACAAAATATGTCTGTTGTACAAATTGCTAGACTAAGTAGTTGGGCCGAAGACCATGCTGCTAAATACGTTGAAGATCCCACCAATACTCAAGTGATCATTCTTAGCGACATCGATGATAAATTTGTGAGTCCATTAACTCACTATCAAGAGAAAATTAGTATTGGGATTAACACCTTGATTCAAACGTTTTCTGAAATAGTAATTGGGGTGTCTAAAGAACAAATCTCTATCCTAAATATGAATTTATCTGATTCTATTTTTCCTAGGACAGAAATTGATGATTTTATATTAAAATCCCTAATTCCTAAAATTTATGTTCCCATTACCCCCCTATTAATGAATAGATTTGAACTGGGAGTCTATAATCCCTATCTATCTCCCTATGCTCATAAATTAGCAAAGTTAGGCAAGGAACTGACCTCAACAGGTTTGTTTCCACCAGGTTTTAAATTGGCGGAGGTGATTAAAAGAAAATCCCATAGGGATATAGTTAATGTTATCGTTAATGGGAGAACGGGGGTTTCCTATGGTTTTATAGCCTATATAGAACCACCTTCCTATGTGGGAGAAAGGGAAATAAGTGCCACCCAATGGGAAGATTTATTGGCAATTCCTGGATTGAATAGTGATGAAGTGCGCAAAAATCAATCAGGTAGACGGTTTTTAAAAACACGGATTGGTGGAGATTATATATTTAAGCAAATTCCCGATATTTGGTTAGTTAGTTCCCGCTCAGGTTCCAATAAAACAGACCTGAGTCTGGAACAGGATGTTCTTCGCATTGGACTAACCAATAATTTACATCTCCAATTACCTCCAGCACATAATTCCCACAAATCCGACATTAAACCTTCTTACGATATTTATGTCATGCTGGCAATTAGTTTGTCTGCTGCTTTATACGCACCAGAACTAATTGAAAATGGAGCCCCCATCATTCACTTTCATGGTTATCCCGCTTTTGATTGGTTTCAAGAGGATGAATTTTGTTTTGGTGTTGATAATCCTTCTGTACCCTGTGGTACTTATGAGTCGGGTGTGTTTAATTTTCTAGGTCTTGCCAATTTCTCCGCTCAACCAACAAAACATATCAAACTAGTCAGTTTAATAGAACCAGACCATGGTACTAATTTAATTGCTCGAGACACAGAATATTTAATTGATAGGTTGAAACATGGTTGTATCGCTGATAAAATTGAACTTGGTGGTCAGCATTTTGCTTCTTTAAGAACTAATTTGACCAGGAATATCCAATAAATAACTAGGAGAATAGAAATAGTATAAGCTATTGTTGAACTACTACAGGTGTACCTACACTAGCCCAGTTAAATATTAACTTAGCACGGTTAGGAGGGAGATTTATACAACCATGACTTACCGGTGTACCAAAACGTTTATGCCAGTATGCTCCATGAATAGCATAACTACCATGATAATATAGAGTATAGGGAACATTGCCAATATTATATCCCCTACCCCGCATGCGAGTAGTTTTATGTTTACTTTGAACCCTGAATCTACCCACAGGAGTGGGAGTTGACTTTTTACCAGAGGAAACTTTAAATGTGTAGACGCGTCTTTTACCTTCCCAAGCAGTCAACTTTTGCTGTGATAGGTCCACCTGAATCCATCGCTCTGAAGATTTTTTAGGAATAGCTATAGCTATATTCTGAGATGGTTTGTTTACCAGAGTTTGATCTGGTAAAGGAGTAAGAACACCAATGGTTAGGGTCAATAGTATGATCTTTAATCTATTTACCCAATTGAGATCATGTAGCTTGGACTTGTTCCTATTCATGGGATGGTCCTCTAGTTTGTAGAATTCTGCTTTACATATATTTGAGTGAACCTTTTGAAAACTGCTTGTAACCCCATTCCCCCCAAGCTAATACTAGACTAATGCTTTCTAGGTTAAACTGCTGCTAGTTCACGGTATATCCGATCAACTTTGCTCTCTTCTATATCTCTAGCATAAATTTCGCAGGAATTGTTGGGACTTTCAATTAGTTTAACCTTGTGCAGTTTTGCTCCTAATTCTTCAATGGGCGATCGCACTACATTGGTAATATAAACAGCAATATTTTCTGCAGTTGGTACAACCTCGGTAAAATAGGGGAGGTCTTGATTTAAGAAACTATGATCCATAGGTTCAATGACATAGTGTTGAATTATCTGATTTAATCCCACCAAATCAACACTCATTCCCGTGACTGAATCTATCTCCCCTTGAACCGTCACTTCCAAATAATAATTGTGTCCGTGACCATTAATGCGAGAGCATTTGCCATAAATAGTCTGATTTTTCTCCAAACTAAGGGTAGGATCGGCCAACCGGTGTGCTGCGCTAAAACCCGTAGCTACACTGAAAAATATTTCTGAGTCCTTACCTTCATACTCTACCCACAAGTGGTCACTTTCAAATAATTTTACCCGGGACAATTTCACCCCCAGTTGACTAATGGGAAACTGCAGCAAATCACTCATGTATCGGGCAATATTTTCCGTAGTAGGAACTATATGGGATGTAGAAAAGTAGGGAATATCTTCATTAATACAGGAATGGTCAAATAATTCCAGGATCTCCCGTTCTACAATTTCATGTAAACAGCCAAGGTCCACAATCATTCCCGTGCGTCCATCCATTTCTCCTTCCACAGTCACTTCTAAATGATAATTATGTCCATGGGTACGGGTACATTTGCCATATTTTTCTGCACTTAGATTGGGTGCTAACCGATGTGCAGCGCTGAAATGACTTCTCACGGTTAAGGAACTTTTTTCCCCTTCATATTCTGTCCACAGTTGGGGATGTTCAAATAGCTGCACGCGCACCAAGGGTAAATGAGGTGCCAGACGGTTCCAAATTACCCTAGCAATATTCTCCGTGGTGGGTAGGGTGGCTTGAAATTCCTCCCACACCTCATTGAGGTAAGAAAAGTCCAGCTCGCTGGTAACTTCACTCTTAATTACCTGTTTCACATCAGATAGATTAAGTACCATTCCATATTCATCCAGTTCACCCGACATGGAAATGAATAGCACGTAATTATGTCCATGTCCAGGAAATTTCGCGCACGGACCAAATTTTTCCACACTTTGCGCTTCACCAAGTTCTGGCAACCAATACCGATGACTTGCCGAAAATTGGGCGCGCCTATTTATGATACATTCCATGATTGCACTAAGAACGGATTTTAATATTTCTTTATCTTTGACTGCTTTCAGTGTAGTCTAATTTGTTGCAGGTTGACAACTTACCAAGAAAAAGGGTAGGACTTTATTCCTACCCTGCATATAACCATTAAATATCTCAGGTGACTAACCTAACAATGCTTGAGCTTTAGCTACCACATTGTCAACGGTAAATCCAAATTTCTCCAGACAAATGCCACCTGGCGCAGAAGCACCAAATCTGTCAATACTAACAGCATCACCTTCAATTCCAATATATTTGTGCCAGCCAAAACTGCTTCCAGCTTCTACAACTAGACGCTTGGTTACTGCCTTTGGTAACACCGACTCTTTATAGGAACTATCTTGCTCTTCAAACAAGTCTGTAGAAGGCATAGAAACTACGCGCACCTTCTTACCTGTAGCAGTTAGTTTTTCAGCAGCGCCTACACACAGGCTTAATTCTGAACCTGTGCCAATAAGGATGATATCTGGTGTACCTTGAGAATCTAAAATGATATAACCACCCTTAGTCACACCCTCCACAGATGTACCTGCTAAGTTGGGAACATTTTGTCTAGTGAAAGCCAACAGGGTAGGAGCATTTTGTTTAGCTCTGGTAATAGCTACAGTGTAAGCTCCAGAAGATTCATTGCCATCAGCAGGACGAATCACTGTCAGGTTAGGAATCGCACGAAGAGAAGCTAAGGTTTCAATCGGTTGGTGGGTTGGACCATCTTCCCCCTGACCAATGGAGTCGTGAGTCATTACCCAAATTACTCCAGCTTCAGACAAAGCAGACAGGCGAATAGCAGCCCGCATATAGTCAGTGAAAATTAGGAAGGTCGCACCATAAGGAATTAAACCTGAGCCATGTAAAGCCATGCCATTACAGATGGCACCCATAGCATGTTCTCTGACCCCGAAGTGAATATTACGGTTTTGGAATTGACCCTTTTGGAAGTCTCCTTCACCCTTAATTTCCGTTAGGTTGGAGTGGGTGAGGTCAGCAGAACCACCAATCAGCTCTGGTAAAACCCCAGCCAATTTATTCAGACAGGTTTCCGAATGCTTCCGGGTGGGTAATGCTTTGTCTGCTGCTGTGTAGGTGGGAAGAACTTGATTCCAACCATCGGGCAATTTACCACTGACCAGACGTTCAAATTCTGCTGCTTCTTGGGGATATTTAGCTTTGTAGTCTGCAAAAGCCTTATTCCATTCCTTCTCATAATCAGCACCACGACCTACTGCTTTACCTAGGTGACTAATTACATCTTGGGGAACCACAAAAGGTTCATATTCCCAACCTAGGTTTTTGCGGGTTAAAGCTACTTCATCACCGCCCAAAGCCGCACCATGAACACCCGCTGTATTGGCCTTATTAGGAGAACCATAACCAATGGTAGTTGTTACCTTAATCATGGTTGGTTTGTCCTTAACCGACTTTGCTGATTCTATAGCTGCTGCGATCGCATTTATGTCGGTATTACCATTTTCCACATGCAGGACGTGCCATCCATAAGCTTCAAAACGTTTGGAAACATCCTCAGTAAAAGCAACATCTGTGGAGCCATCGATGGAGATATGGTTATCGTCATAGAGAGCAATTAGCTTACCTAACCCGTAGTGACCAGCCAAGGAAGCTGCTTCACCGGAAACACCTTCCATATTACATCCATCACCAAGGATAACATAAGTGTAGTGGTCTACAATAGTGGATCCGGGTTTGTTAAATTTAGCAGCTAGGTGAGCTTCCGCCATAGCCAAACCAACTGCATTGGCAATTCCCTGACCCAAAGGACCAGTAGTTACCTCTACACCAGCTGTTTCAAAATTTTCTGGGTGTCCAGGAGTTCTAGAACCCCATTGACGAAATTGTTTAATATCCTCAATGGTGACGCTATCATAACCGGTAAGATACAGCATAGCATACTGCAACATACAACCATGACCAGCGGATAAGACAAAACGATCCCTATTAAACCAGCGAGGATTTTTAGGGTTGTAGCGCATGAACTTATCCCACAGCACAAAAGCCATAGGAGCTGCTCCCATGGGGAGTCCAGGGTGTCCAGACTTAGATTTTTCTATAGCATCAACAGCTAAGAAACGAATTGAGTTAATACAAAGTTCTTCGAGGGATTGGGTTACAACAGCCATAATCTCTTGTTTTTAAGGATGGGTGAGGAATTTTTGATAGCTTGGCTTTTTGCTTGGGGGACATTATTTAATGATCCCAGCACTTATATCATCCCATTTTGGCTGTAGATGGACAAGCGGGATCTGATGAGTTTTTAGTAGTTCTTGGTGATGAATCTGAGCTGGGTTCCTAATGGTACTTCCTAAAGGCAATAGTCACATTATGACCTCCAAAACCAAAGGAGTTAGATAGGGCCACTTCTACCCTTACTTCACGGCTTTTATGGGGTACATAATCTAAATCACACCCCGGATCTGGATTATCCAAGTGTATTGTAGGGGGGACTCGATCATTGGCGATCGCCAGAATTGTAGCCACAGCTTCTATTCCTCCCGAACCACCCAATAGATGACCGGTCATAGATTTAGTGGAACTAATTGGGATATTATAAGCATAATCACCCAAAGCTTTTTTAATAGCCGCCGTTTCTGTGACATCATTAGCTGGGGTGCTAGTACCATGAGCATTGATATAACTAATCATAGCTGGTGTTAGTTCACCATCTCTCATGGCCAATTCCATAGCTTTAGCAGCACCCAAACCACCTGGTACAGGAGAGGTAATATGATAAGCATCACAGGTCATGCCATAGCCTACCATTTCCCCATATATTCGCGCACCCCTAGTCAAAGCATGTTCTAACTCTTCCAGAATTAGAATTCCTGAACCTTCCCCCATTACAAACCCATCCCTGTCCCGATCAAATGGACGACAGGCCGTTTCAGGATCATTTTTAGTAGATAAAGCCCTAGCAGCAGCAAATCCAGCCACAGAAAGAGGTGTAATTGCTGCCTCCGTACCCCCACAAATCATTGCTTGGGCATATCCATTTTGAATAATCCGAAAAGCATCACCAATAGCATTAGACCCAGCAGCACAGGCAGTAACCGCACAGGAATTGGGACCTTTAGCACCCGTATGGATTGCTGTTAACCCTGCGGCCATATTGGCAATCATCATTGGGATCATAAATGGACTACAGCGATCTGGACCTTTATTCAGGTACACAGTCTGCTGATCCTCCAACACCTTAATTCCCCCCACGCCCGAACCGATCATGACACCTATGTGTTCGGCATTGAGGTCATTGATAACTAATTGCGCGTCCGAAAGAGCTTGTTTGGCCGCCCCAATGCCAAATTGAGCAAACCGGTCTGTACGTTTAGCTTCCTTCTTCTCCATGTAATCACAGGGGTCAAATTTCTTCACTTCTCCCGCGATTCGGCAGTCGTGCTTGGACGGATCAAATGCTGTGATGTAGTCTATCCCATTCCTTCCGTCTAAGAGTCCTTCCCAATATTCCCAGGGTGTTTTACCAATAGGTGTAATCGCGCCAACACCTGTTACAACAACGCGATTACGTTTATAGTCTGTCATGATTCAGTATCCAAGACCTATAATGCGGACTCAGGAGCATTATTTATGATGTAATCTACTGCTTCCTGAACTGTAGTAATTTTTTCAGCAGCTTCATCGGGAATTTCCACCCCAAATTCCTCTTCCAGGGCCATTACCAATTCCACCGTATCCAAAGAATCCGCCGACAAGTCATTGGCAAAACTTGCCTCGGGGATAACTGTTTTAGCCTCAGCACTTAGTTGGTCAACCACAATTTTCTTTACTCTCTGAAAAGTTTTGTCAAAAATTTCATTCGCGCTCATATAACAAACATTCCTTAACTTCTTGCTAGATCTGCTCACCGTGGACAATTTTTCCTGAGCATATACATCTTATCGGAAAGGGTGGTAACTAGCTAGTATTTTTCCAACTATCCACGTGCTATAATTTCGCATAAGGCAATCCCCTGGGGAAACGCCAATTATTTATTGCTTCTTACACTCATGCTCAAATACGCCTACTACCCTGGTTGTGTAGCCCAGGGCGCTTGTCGGGAGCTGGATATTTCCACTCGTGCTCTGACCCAATCTTTAGGGATTGAACTGGTAGAAATTAAAAAGGCCGCCTGCTGCGGTTCAGGAACCTTTAAGGAAGATTCCCAATTGTTAGAGGACACTGTTAATGCTCGCAATATAGCTTTAGCAGAGGAATTAAACCTACCTTTGTTAACCCACTGTAGCACTTGCCAGGGTGTGATCGGTCGTGTAAATGAACGACTTAAACACTGTCAAGAAAATAATCCGGTCTATTTAAACCAAGTTAATGGACTATTAACAAAAGAAAACTGTTCCCCTTACCAGGGTAACACAGAAGTAAAACACATTTTATATGCTCTGATTCAAGACTATGGTTTGGAGAAAATAGGTCAGCGTCTGACTCGTAAATTAAGTAATCTTAAATGTGCTGCATTTTATGGTTGTTATTTACTGCGTTCAGAAAAACATCCTAATGAAGATCCCTTTCGCCCTGAAGGAATGGAAAACATATTTAGGGTTTTAGGTGCTACCCCAATATATTATCGTGGTAGAAATCAATGTTGTGGTTGGCCCCTTTCCAGCTACGGGACAAATGAGTCTTTTAAAATGGCAGGAATGCACATTGAAGAAGCTATATCCCAAGGTGCGGATTGTATTGTGACACCTTGTCCCCTTTGTCATTTGAACCTAGATTCTCGTCAACCAGAAATAGAAAAAGTGATATCGAAAAAACTACAATTGCCTATTTTACATTTACCCCAATTAATTGCCCTAGGTCTGGGAATTAGTCCCCAATTACTAGGTTTGGAACGTCATATTGTTTCCACTAAACCGGTTTTGGAAAAATTAGGAATCTGATTACTATTATTGCGGAGAAACCTGCGGTAATTTTGCACCACACCTTTTACAAAATAGAGCGTCACCATCATGAAAAGCTAAACCACAACTTGAACAAGTGTTCTCTACCTGATTAGAGGTTTTTAAAAATCTTTTAATCAAATCCCCCACTTGCCAAGGAATCAAGGCCACACCGGTTAAAATCATGAACACAGTTAATAACCGTCCCCACTCAGAAACAGGTGTCACATCCCCAAATCCTACAGTTGTCATGGTGACTACCGAGAAATAAAAAGCATCTAAAAAGGTGTTAAACCTTTCATGGTTAATCGGATGTTCAACCTGATAAATCAAACCTGAATACACAAAAATGATGGCAAATAAGGTAAATAATATCCGGGCAAAAATTACACTATCTTCACTAATACTAAAAAATAGGAACTTTTTATCGATGAATCTCAGTAATCTTAAAATTCTTAACCATCTCAATAATCGAATAAATCTAATATCCACAAACCCAATAAAGTATGGAATGATTGCCATCAGGTCAATGATTGAATAAATACTAAAAAAATATTTCCCTTTCTGCTTTGCGCTCCATAAACGCAATAAGTACTCTCCGGTAAATATGGCTAGTATACAGGTGTTTAAGATGCTCAGTTCCGTACGAGCATCAGGAGAAATATTATAGGTTTCTACTACAAATATTGCCGATGACAACAAGACCAATAATGCTATTACGAAATTAACTATCTGGCCAACAGGGGTTGTTAAATCTGTTAAGTAAAATTGGATTTTCTCCCTATTGAATAGGTTCATAATAAATTATGATTTAAGGTAAGTAAGGTAAGCAAGTCGATTTGGTATGTCCCCATTGTACCACCAAAAATGCTACCTATTACCATCACCTATATTGACGACGATTCCTTTGTTGGAATTGCTGCCATTGTGCTCTTTGTTCAGGAGTTAATACGGACTGTATTTGTTGTCTGGATGATGCTCTGATTTCTCGAATTTGATTTTTTTGCCCATCTGTTAAACCCAAAGAACGCAAAACATCACCCATGTGACCACGTCTTCCATAGTATCTTGGTTTTGACTCACTAGGGTTGGGATATTCTGTCTCACGTTGTTTCACTGCTGCTTGGAATTTAATCTTTTGTTCCGGTGTGAGAACACCCTCAATTTTACTATGGGTATCACGACGGATATCTCGTATTTTAGCTTGTTGCTCTGAGGTCAAATTCAACCTTTGAAATGAATTTCGTTTTTCTCTGGTTTGATTAACTGGTGTTCCTGTTAATAGTGTCCTTTCACTAGCAAAAGCACTCTGAGAAACTCCACCCACCACTAACAAAGTGATCAGCCCAAAGCTAAAAAGTTTTTTAGAGTTAACTCTCATCGTTTTTCACCTCAATAAAATCAATTTCTATTCTATCTTTCCAGGTTGACCCTGTTAACCAGAGATTGGTTCCCACCCTTCCGGATATTTTTCGGTCATTTTGAAACTGCTGGGGGGTTTAAGTCCTAAACCCCCTTAGATTGGTCTTAACCCAAATGCTTCTGCACTTGTAAAACTATTTCCCTAGTCCAGTAGTTAACCAGTTCCCTATCCCTAGCTTCCACCATTACTCTAATAACCGGTTCTGTACCAGATGCACGAACCAATATTCTACCACTATCTCCCATTGCTACTTCAGCAAGAGCGATCGCCTGTTGTATAGGTTGACATTTTTCCCATCCCAAGCGTTGTTCCCTATCTTCCACGCGGACGTTTTGTAGGACTTGGGGATAGGTTTGAAAACTCTCATCTACCATCTGTGCTAGAGAAACTCCCCCTATTTTGACTATGGAGGCTAAATGCAATGCTGTCAATAGTCCATCTCCAGTCATACCATAATGACGACAAAGAATATGTCCGGACTGCTCCCCTCCTAACATTCCCCCTGTTTTTAGCATTTCTGCTTGCACGTATTGGTCCCCAACTGCTGTGCGAATTAATTTACCACCTTGCTGTTCCCACGCTCTTTCAAATCCTAGGTTGGCCATGACTGTGGAAATAATTAGGTTGTCTGGCAATTTTCTTTCCCCCTGCAACTGACAACCCCAAAGGTACAAAATATAGTCCCCATTAACTTGTCTACCTAAATTATCCACCGCCAATACCCGATCCGCATCCCCATCAAAGGCGAATCCTATATGCGCTCCATATTCTTTTACAGCATCCGCTAAAATGTCCAAATGGGTAGAACCACAATTCACATTAATGCGATCGCCATCCGGTTGGTTATGTAAACAAATTACGTCAGCTCCCATCTGGGTAAATATGGTTGGTGCTATTCCCACAGCAGCTCCCCAGGCCACATCTAAAACTATCTTCATTCCTGAAAGATTTACCTGATTTTGTAATGGATGTTGCAGTGCTTTACCGTAATTTCCGATTAAGTCTGTTCTCAGGTAGTGTTTACCCCATTGTTTAGGACTACTACTAGGTGTAGTTTTACCACGCAGTCCCGATTCTATTGCGACCTGTAGTTCCTTGGATAATTTTGTACCCTCGGAACCGAAAATCTTAATACCGTTGTCTTCCGGTGGATTGTGACTCGCAGAAATCATTACCCCACCCATGGCGGAGGTAATGCTAGTCAGATAAGCTACACAAGGCGTGGGGCATAAACCCAAGTACCACACTTCTAAACCCGCTGCAGTTAAACCTGCACTCAAAGCCATGGCCAGCATATCACTGGAATTTCTGGAATCTTGACCCAGAATAATCGGTCCATCATCCACACTGTGATCCCGCAGAACCATACCCGCCCAAAAACCTATTTGTAAAGCCAGAGGTGCGCTTAATAGCTCTCCTACCTTGCCCCGAATACCATCAGTGCCAAATAAAGGTGTTGCAGGTAAAGGTATGAGGTTCAGAGCAAAACTACTTTCTGTTTTCAATTCTTTTGACACCAAGCTTTGAGTCCGATTCATAGAAGAAACCATTTTTAACACTCCACACCATCACCAAAAATCAGCAGAATTTTGATTACACTTATAACACGTTAATATTTATCCCACAATTGTTTCTCTTACCAGAAGTACTGGGTATAAACTATTTTACGGCATTCCCAACTTAATGAATTTTAATATAAATTCTCATCATAAAGTTCTAATGTAACTTTTTAGTGGGATTTTTGACAATTTGTTGTAAAAACCCCAACAGTTGACTTTTTAAAGTAGAGAAATTTAACATGAGCAGTAATTTAGCCTCCAAGTTACGAGTAGGAACCAAAAAAGCACACACCATGGCAGAAAACGTAGGTTTTGTCAAGTGTTTTCTCAAAGGAGTTGTAGAAAAAAACTCATATCGCAAGTTAGTTGCTAACTTTTATTTCATTTACTCAGCAATGGAAGAGGAAATGGAAAAACATAAAACCCACCCGGTTGTGGGCAAAATTTATTTTCCAGAACTGAACCGCAAGCGCAGTTTAGAACAGGATTTAGCCTACTACTATGGTTATAACTGGCGAGAGCAGATTCAATTATCCTCTGCTGGTGAAGCATACGTAAAACGTATTCGGGAAATTTCCGCCACAGCACCAGAATTATTAGTTGCACACTCCTACACCCGTTATTTAGGAGATCTCTCCGGTGGACAAATTCTCAAAAACATTGCCGTAACCGCAATGAACCTCACAGCAGGTGAAGGTACTAGTTTTTATGAATTTGCAGATATTAGCGATGAGAAGTCATTTAAAACTCAATATAGACAAAATCTAGACGCTATGCCCATTGATAATCAAACAGGCGATCGCATTGTAGAGGAAGCCAATGCAGCTTTTGGTGTGAACATGAAAATGTTCCAAGAATTGGAAGGGAATTTGATTAAGGCCATTGGTATCATGGTTTACAATGCCTTAACCCGGAAACGGTCAAAAGGTAGCACGGAACTAGTAATTGCTGAGTAGTAGTTCTCCCAATTGCAGGTGGCCACTAGCTCCCTGCAGAACTATCAGCCAATTCCGATGTAACCCCCTTTACTCTTCGAATGGGCAAGTTAGCGATCAAAGCGGTGGTACGTTGGTCACTTTCTAAAGAAAACTCGGAGCCATTAGTGTCAATTTCTACATATCTACAAACAACCTCCAAAATTTCCTGACGCATTTTATCCAGGGTTTGGGGGTCTATGCTAGAGCGGTCATGGGCGATAACCACTTGTAGTCGACGCTTCACCTGATTGCGACTGGTGTCGGTTGTGCGGACAAAAAGTTTTTCTAAAAGTTCAACAATCATTGCTAGTACTTGCCGAGAATTGAAAAATAAGTTATGTGTAACAAGATCCCTGATAAAGTATTGAAAATACACTATAAGGATTGTCTTGTTTTTCAGCCCCTGATTTAAAAAGTTGGTAAATATTCTTGTGTCCTGGTTGAGTTTATTTCCACAACAATTTACGCAAGCGCAGTAGGAGGTTGTCATTACTCGAATCAAGGTCGAGAAATTCCACAGTTCCCCCTTCTAATCTGCGAGCAATGTTTTCGAATGCTACAGAGGCCATAGAAGGTGTTTCTGACAACACCAGTGGTTCCCCCTTGTTGGTGGAGACTATCACACGTTCATCATCGGGAATGACTCCGATTAGGGGAATAGCAAGAATTTCTTGTACGTCCTCCACTGACATCATATCATTAGCTCTCACCATTGCTGGTCTAATCCGGTTGACTATTAAATGAATTTTTTTAATATCTTGTGCTTCTAGTAGTCCCACCACTCGGTCAGCATCACGAACAGAAGAAATCTCCGGTGTGGTGACAATAAGAGCTTCGCGAGCAGCATTAATAGCGTTTTTGAACCCCATTTCAATCCCTGCTGGACTGTCTATCAATACATACTCATATTTTCGCGCCAGTTCATCTACCAGCAATTTCATTTGTTCTGGTGTAACAGCATCTTTAGTACGATTTTGAGCTGCTGGGAGCAACACCAGATTTGGTTGTCGCTTATCCTTCACTAAAGCTTGCTCTAGGCGACATTCTCCCCCTAGAACTTCCAGTGCTGTATAAACTATGCGGTTTTCTAGTCCTAATAACAGATCTAAATTTCTCAGTCCAAAATCCGCATCCACCAGGGCTACCTTGCGCCCAGTCTTGGCTAAGGCCATGCCTAGATTTGCGGAAACTGTGGTTTTACCCACTCCTCCTTTACCGGAGGTAGTTACAATAATACGACTCATGATAGCAACGGATTTAATTGAGTTAGGCAGCAACAGCAGTCAATCAATAGCACTTAACTTTCTGGCTAAAGCTATATTTTACTTAGCTGATTCCTAGAAAAGCTAGTGGCTCTGGCAATACGAATACCATTATTAGTGATATACGCAACCTCTGGAAAAAAGCTGGTTAGTGATTTTTCCGGAGACCTGGCTAAAGCATCGGCAATTCTGATTTGAGTTGGCTCCATTTGCAGGGCCATGATTAAAGATTCCCTGTTTCCCCCTGCACCAGCATGGGCCACTCCTCGTAAACGTCCCCACACCATAATGTCCCCTTTTGCCACCACAATACCACCAGGATTGATGTCTCCTAAAATAACTACCGTTCCAGGATGGCGAATTTCCCCCCCAGATCTGATAGTTGTTTCTAAATACAAAGCATCTGCTAGAGCTTTCGGATTTTCTTGGGTGTCATTACCAAAGGATGTTTGTATTTTCGTCTGCTCAACGGAACATCCTATTGTACAAGCTGCGATCGCAGTTTGTCTCCTGCTGGTAATTACTAGTTTTAATTCCAGTTGCAGGTCATTTAAGGTATCTTGCAGCTGTTGTAACTGCCTACTATCTAATAGGCGATCTTTTGCCACCAAATGTAATACACTATTGGGCTGACGCAGGCGATCGCTCCCTTTAAGACGCTGTTGGATTTGTTGCCAAATTTCTGACCAGGTAAACGTGGTAGCTGGTGCTTGGGATTCAGTGGGCAAGATTAATAGTATTTTACCATCCTCTGTTTTTATCTGGACTTGAACATTGTGGTTTATATTGTGATTAATACTGTAGTTAAGAGAGTCCGATGGAAGACCGTTCTCATCCAACTCAGTCTTCTCTGGGGGACTAACCTCTATATTGTTCATAACATGACCTGACTCTAGTTCCAAATTTGCTACCGACTTGCGAACATGATAATTCATAGTTTTTCCCGATTTTTGCACTGCTAACTACCAAGTATCCATCCCAAATTCCCAATTACTTGGCTGGATTAGTAATGGTTAGTCGTTGACAAATTGTAGCTAATCCATCCACATTACCTACATTACCTGGAAATAAAACCAGCGGTAGATTAGGGAAATGAGGATGATCAGATGGGGTAATGACCATGGAGCACCCGGGCAAGATTTGACCCAATAACCTAGCGGAGGTCAGGGCAAGTCCCGTACTCAACACATCGTTAGAAGTTATACCTCCTTTACTGATAAGAAATCCTATGTCCCTGGGTAGTCCCCGGACGATATCCATTAACAAAGCTGAAACCCTAAGTCCAAAGTCTAACCTGGTTTTAACATCTGGAAAAGTCAATTCTTGACGACTGGTGAAGACCACTGGTATTTTGTCTGCATGATGTACCTGTTCTACCTGCTCCAGAATTTCTTTTAAAAGTTCCCCAGATTCATTTACCGATTCATAGAGGAGTTTGGCCACATTCACTTCTATTCCCACCGTTTGAGGAATTTTTAACAATGACTCCAATTGTTGGGTGGTTTTTTTCACGTGGGATCCTACAATTACTGCTCCTGGCTTACCACCGCGCACGTACCTAGCCATATTTTCTGGGGCGATGGGTTGGGGAGGTAAATTGGCTAAAGCGGTTAATATACTAGCAGCAGAACGGAACAAAAAGCGTTTACCCTGAGTAGCGGCGGTCAATATGTCCCTCGCAAACATGTTGAGGTCTTCCTGGGTTTCTCCATCAACTACTCCACACTGATTATTGTGTAGTGTTAATAATCTACTCAAACTCCCCTGACGCATATCTTCCAGGGTAAATTTGGTGACTGCACTTTCCGGTATGCGCCCTTGAGTTTTTTCCTCAACATATTTAGGTAGATAACTGTAATTGTAACCAAATACTGAATCACGGGCAAATTCCGTTTCATGTACGGGGGTGGGAATACCATCAACAATTAGGTAATGGATGGCATCACGAGTGATTCTACCACCTTCAAAAAATGCTGGAATCAAAAAATGGGCATCAAAGGGTCCAAGTTCCTCAGCTATCACATCCGTTTCTATGGGGTAATGACCACGCAATGTGGAGTCAGAACGACTTACTACCAGAAAATCTGCCACATTTTCTTCTGCTAGGGCAATTTTGAGGTTATGACACACTTCTCGAGTGGTTTTATCCGCTGCTTCTGGGGTAAGGGAGCGCGTGTTGGTCAAAACAAAGAAAATAGGGGCATGATCCTGGAGACCTAAACGAAGAGTTTCCACATCCCATTGCATTAGCAGTAGACAACTGTGAACCGTTTGGGAACCTGTGGGATCATCATCTAAAACAATTATCTTGAGTCTTTTATTCATTGAGATTGGCTAATACTAACAAATATTTTATATTTAGAAGTTCCACAAATATTATCTATTATATCATCGCCAACTTGCTAATTTCCAGTATTGAGCAAGAATGGGGGCGTTTCTTGACACCCCCTTAACCTATGCAATCTCAAGACCTTTCCTCAACCTAAGTCCAATGGTTCCATGGTTTTGGCAAATTGGCACACAAAATTTTCGTGCCACCGGTCTAATGAAAATATAACCAATAAAAAAGGTTAGCCTTCTAGGGGAAGGATGGTACCCAACCCCTGGAACTCAAACTCTTGGGGAATATGCTTGCATAAAAACAAACATATACTGCACAGCCGTGACTTGTTTTTTGAACTAGCATTGTTTTTCAAGGATTCACTATATTTAATCATTAATCATTAATCATTGATTAATTGAGAGATAACTCTATCAGCTTCTAACCTCTGATAAGTTAAACTAACTAAACTGGCAATATTGCGTGAACCTTGTTTTTGACAAGCGAAAGCAAAAGCGTCTAATAGCATACCAATGTTAGTAGACTCATTTGCTAAAGATAAGATAAATTCAGTAACACCTGGTGCTGTTGTATCCACTGGTATGGCTTTCATGAGAAAATGTAAACACTCGGTGGAAAACATGGTACCTTCTAATTCATGGCTCTGGGTGGCAAGAAGAATAATACCAGACATAATTTGATTTGGTGTTATTCCCCCTTCCATCAGAAGGATAAATAAAGAGGCCACACTGCTGGGGGTATATTTGTCGAGCTTGATATTCATAACGCCTATATAGTTAGGTGTAACAATAAACCTGGAATTTTTGGCTCATCCGGAAAATTTAACTGATTTTTTTACTCTATTATTTTATTTATTTATTTTTCAGTAGGTGTAATGTGAATAAGCAGCTAAAATCAGGTTTACTGGTGCTGATCTTTAGCATCACCATGATGATAGTATTGATATCATCCTTAACTTTGAGAGCGGAAGTGGTTGTTTCCCAAGAAAAAAGATTGGGAACAATGGGAATATCGGAGTCAAGAGGTGTGTGGTTAACCAATATTGACAGTGATGTTTTATTTACCAGGGAGCGGCTAAAAAAATCACTCAAAACCTTGAGAAAGTTGAACTTTAATACGGTTTACCCCACGGTCTGGAATTGGGGTTATACACTTTATCCCAGCCAAATGGCCAGTCGGGTAATTGGTAAATCCTTAGACCCTACACCGGGGTTAAAAAACCGAGATATACTGAAGGAAATAACTGCTCAAGGACATAAACAAGGTCTAACAGTTATTCCTTGGTTTGAATTTGGGTTTATGGCTCCTGCTGATTCCCTACTAGCCCAAGCAAGACCAGAATGGATTACTACCCACAGGGACGGTACTAAAATCGTAAAAGAAGGGATACATGACCGAGTGTGGTTAAATCCATTTCATCCCGAGGTGCAAAGATTTATTGAGAATCTAATTGTAGAAATCGTCAGAAATTATGACATTGACGGTATTCAGTTTGACGATCATTTTGGATTGCCTTCGGAACTGGGATATGACTCCTATACTGTAGGGTTATACAAACAGGAACACCAAGGGAAACCACCGTCTGAAAATTTCCAAGATCCGGAATGGGTAAAGTGGAGAGCAGATAAAATTACTGACTTGATGAAGCGAGTGTTTTTTGCCATTAAAGCCAACAAAAAGAACTGTCTAGTTTCTGTTGCACCCAATCCCCAAAGATTTTCCTACGAATATTATTTAGCAGATTGGCAAAAATGGGAACGGATGGGACTAATAGAAGAACTCGTATTACAAGTGTATAGGGATGATTTAAAGGTTTTTATCAGTGAATTAGAATACCCAGAAGTAAAAGCTGCCCAAAAACATATACCCGTGAGCATAGGAATTTTAACCGGTTTAAAAAATCGTTCTGTTCCCATAGAGCAGATTGCAACCCAGGTAGAAAAAACACGCGATCGCAATTTTGCCGGGGTTGCTTTCTTCTTTTATGAAACCCTATGGAACATGAGTCAAGAAACAGTTGCTAAACGACAAGGTAGTTTTCAAAAACTATTTCCCAGGACTGTTCAAAGGAACACCCGACTTCCAAGTCGGGTGTCACCCTAAAAAATTACTAACCTATGCCCAATTTTCCAGCTAGAGCAGGGGTAAGGGGTAAGAGGGTACTAATCATTAAAAACAAGGCCAAAAGACCTAGAGCTGCTCTTGCATCATCAGGTTCGGTAATTTCATTTAAACTGGGACGTTCCCCATCCCGTTGCAAAAAGAAAATCACAATTGCCCAATAAAAGGCCGTGGTATTACCTAAAGAAACCAAAGCTAAAACCGCTAGGGTGGCGATTGTGGTTGTCCGTGCGGTTTTACGTCCATAAATTGCTTGAACAATACGCCCCCCATCCAGTTGTCCTGCTGGCATTAAATTTAAAGCTGTGATCACCAGTCCTAACCAACCAATAATTACTAGGGGATGAATATTAACTACGGGTGCTTGTAGGGTGGATCCTAAAATCACTCGTGCTAAACTACCCACTAGAATTGAACCCTGGAAGAATTTATTAGGTATTTGAAATAAACTCCCAGGGTGAGAAAGTAATAACCCGGTCACCAACATCACCAGGGAGACTAGACCACCAAAACCAGGACCTGCTAAAGCAATGTCAAATAAAGCCTTACGGTCGGGTAGGAGGGACTGAAAGCGAGTAATTGCTCCAAAGGAGCCAATTTGCACCGCTGGTAAGAAAAAAGGCCAGGTCAGTTGAACTTGATGTTTTTTGGCAAATAACCAATGTCCCAGTTCATGAGCTACCAAAATTGCCAATATTCCCAGAGCTATGGGTAGAGCTTCCGTAATCCGTGATGGGGTGGTAAATAAGTCAAAATTCAACAGCAAACCCCCAGTTTCTAAACTGGTAGCAATGGTTGCCAGTAATAAAATTACGGCAAATACCTTTTGTCCTAACTGCATGGGTCGTGGATCGCTGCGACTGGGTAAAATGATTACTACGGGTTTACCATCCGTGTTCTCTACTAAAAAAAGACGGTATTTGTCTCCTAATTGTCCCGCTAAATTTTTAGTCAGTCGCTTATGAACCTCTTGTGCATCACCCCGTAGGTTACCTTTAAAAACTACTCCTTCCTGATAGGGAATGGTTTCCGTGGCAAAGAATGTATCAATGCTAAAAATCCCCTTGATGGTGTTTAAATCTTCTTCTGGGATGGTTATGGGCTCTAGTTTGACCACTGGTGGACCGCCATTTTCTGTCTGACTTACTGTTGGTGAAGTTTCCTTGGCAATTCTTTCTGTGGCCTTTGTTTTGAGAATTACATCTTGACCAGCTTTCCGTAACTGCCAACCTAAGAAGATATATATACTTGTTGAAATAACCAGTAGTAACAGTACACCTGCTATATTGATATAAATTCCAACTGCAAACAGACCAAAGAACACCAACCACGGAGCCATTAAGACAACAGATTGCAACCAAGCCAGGATCCCTAGTTTGCCAAAGGGTCTGGAACGGTAAAAGCCCCAAGCCAAAATACCTAAGGCGACTAATATTACAGCCGCAATTATAGGAGTTTCTGATGAAGTTAACATCGCTAAACCTTGGTTTTTGAACTACATTAACTACTGTACAACCTACTTTCGGTATATTTGGCTGAAACGGAAGCACTTCCGTGCCAAAGTCGGAGCTGGGAAAAGTTAACAATCTCTATTCAATTTGCCTAAGCTGCTTTCAGTTCTAATTCCAGTGGTGGTAATCCATAAATAGAACGATATAGGTCTTCATACTTTTTGGCAGATTCATACCAACTAAAGTTTTGACTCATACCGCGTTTTTGTAGTTCTTGCCATTGAGGTTTGTAACGAAAACCTTCCCAAGCACGAATCATACAAGTAAACAGATCTAAGGGTTCATAGCGGTCAAAACAATACCCAGTACCTGCTTGATTTATGGGATCATGATGGGTCACAGTGTCAACCAATCCTCCCGTCCGCCGCACAATGGGAACTGAACCATAGCGCAAAGCCATCATTTGACTAATACCACAAGGCTCAAAACGACTGGGCATGAGAAAAGTATCAGTTCCTGCATAAATACGACGAGAAAGAGCTTCATTGTAAAGCAAGTAGGTTGCTATACGTCCAGGATAGCGGGATGCTAACTGCCACATTTGAGTTTCGTAATAGCGATCGCCTGTTCCTAAGAGTATAAATTGAGCATCCGTGTAAGCTAGGAACCGGTCAAGCATTTGGATGATTAAATCTAAACCCTTTTGCTCCACCAGTCTACTGACCATACCCATTAAAAAGGCATTGGAGTTGACCTCCAAACCCATTTCCTCTTGCAGGGCAATTTTATTAGCCTTGCGTTTGTCTAAGGTATTGGCATTAAAGGTTTGAGTTATATATTTATCACTGGCTGGATTATACAGTTCCGTGTCTATACCATTGATAATCCCTGATAATTTACCACTGATAAAAGATAACAAACCCTCTATTTGTTCACCATAGGCAGCGGTTTTGATTTGCTCTGCATAAGTTGGCGAAACCGTATTAACTCTATCAGCATACTGAACTGCTGCGGCCATGGTATTATGTCCTTCCATATACCAAGGACACCAAGTAATTTTCTCTAAATACCACCGCCATGGACCCTGGTAAGCTAGGTTATGAATGGTGAAAACCGTGGTGATATCAGGATCTTGGTGCATCCACACAGGAATCATGCCTGTGTGCCAATCATGACAGTGAATTATTTCCGGTTTCCAGTAATTCCAGGCAAACTCCGCAGCTCCATTAGCAAATAGGGTGAATCTCCAGTCTTCATCTTCCCCTGAATAAATACGCCGAGGCAAAAAAGATGGATGTCCAAATAGATATAAGGGAACATCTGTTCCTGGCAGAAGAGTTTCATAAACAGAAAAGTCTTGAAACATGGCAAAGCCCTTCCATACAGGATCTTTGGGAATTTCCATCTTGTCGGGTAAAAAGCCGTAGTAAGGTAGGAAGATCCGTACATCATGTCCCATTTGTCTAAGGAATTTTGGTAATGCACCTACAACGTCTCCCATACCTCCCGCTTTAGCAATGGGGGCAGCCTCTGCTGCTACAAATAGAATTCGCATAATTAGTTGGTGATTGGTGATTGTTTAATCATGGAGGGTTAATAAGAGAAAAGTAAGCATTTTTTCTCATTTTAACAGGAACGATAGATAGGGAATGGCTATTTATAGCTCTGTTTCTATTCTCCTATGAAAGGTTCTCAACCAGTCTTTAAGACCCACGTTGAATTTGAGTGAATATTTCCTCCAGAATTTCCGTTGCTCCCTGTTCCCTGAGAATATTTGCTAACTGGGTACCTAATTTTTCCGCATCAGTAGCAGCACCGGTAATTGTATTTTTTACTAGGTTTTCACCATTCACACTGGCAACAATTCCCGTTAGGGTGAGGGTTTCTCCGTCTATTTCTGTGTTTACACCAATGGGAACTTGACAACCTCCTTCTAAAGAGCGCAAGAAAGAACGTTCAGCTAAACAGCGATCGCGTGTTTGTGGATGTTCAATTGCTTTCAGAATGGTAATTAGTTCCAGGTCATTTTCTCGACATTCTATGCCCAAAGCGCCTTGACCAACCGCATGAAGGGAAATATCCGGGGGTAAAATTTCATGAATACGATGGTGCATATTGAGTCTTTCTAGACCAGCAACAGCTAGAATTAGAGCATCATATTCACCTGCATCAAGTTTGGTCATACGAGTGTTGAGATTACCTCGTACATCCTTAAAGGTGAAATGGGAGAATTTATGGCGCAACTGTGCCAGTCTTCTCAGGGAGGAAGTACCAATTACCGATCCTGGAGGTAGGGTCGCCAGGGTTTGTCCCAGATGGTTTTGGTGGAATACCACTGCATCAGCTGGGTTTTCTCGTTCTGTGATTGCTGCTAAGGTCAAACCTTCTGGCAAATTGGTGGGCAAATCCTTGAGAGAGTGAACGGCAAAATCAATTTCCTGATTAATCATTCCCAGTTCCAGTTCTTTGGTAAATAAACCCTTATCACCAATTTTGGCCAATGCTACATCCAGGATCTTATCCCCCTGGGTGGACATGGTATGAACTTGAAAATCAATATCTGGATAGCTTTTCTGTAGTTGCTCTTGCACCCAATAGGTTTGCACTAGAGCAAGTTCACTTTTGCGAGAACCAATACGAATGATGCGTGAAGGGCTAGAAACTGAGGTCATAAAAATAATTTGTCAAACCAGGTGATAAATTCACATCTATCTAGACTACCGCTCTATAGGATCTACCCAAAGCTACCCAGACCTTTACAGTTCTGGACTTGAGAACCTACTTCCTGTTTCATCGTAGTCTCAAGATGATTCTTGAGAGGTTTGTCTACTCCACAAGCTATCTCGGTAGAGCTTACCGTTTGATCCGAACGAATCGGAATATGAATTCCTTCAAACCATCGTTCTAGATTTTTTGCCGCGATCTCTGTTTTCGGTGTGTCCACATTCAGGACAAACGTAAACTCGTTAAAAATGCTTTGATACTCAAGTTCCTCAATTTTGATAACGCTGTGGTTTTTAGCGAGATCATAAGTGAGTTACCCAGTAGCATTATTTCACCTCATCAACTGCTATACCCTCAATCAACTTTTTCTTTTTGTGACTCCCAGTGCCATAAAGACGAATGGAAAACACTTAAATCAAGCGTATTATAGTACAATTTCTTGTTCAAAACTGATTTCTTCATTGAACTTAACAATAGAGTTGTTGGAAAATAAGGTATAATAAGCAGACAAGTAGGGTGATATCAATGTTGGACTTAGACCGCATCCCGAATCAAGAGCAACTGCTACGAGCATATAAGGTCTTTTTTCAACCACCAATATTTGATATTCGGATCGATAATCCCCTTCATAAAGGCGATCGCA